>JBJEWX010000217.1:0-8343 GCA_051885275.1 Succinivibrio sp.
TAAAAACCATCATAAATACCTACAACCAGTGATATACAGGAGCACAAAGATAATGTGAATAATTCAGAATGTTTATTTATACATTTTGGTGACAGATTGCGTCTTTTTATTAAAAATATGGCGGTAAGCGGCAATATAAAAAGCAGGATAAATCTAAAGGTTCTGTCATTTATCATCATTGCTAGACTTGCTCCTAGTGAAGAGCCGGCAAAGGCTGCAACGATGCAGAAAATTGCGCTTTTTATCTGAATATATCCAAGTTTTGCATATCTGTAGGTGGTAAGAGCAGTGCCTACCATTGAACTTAACTTGTTTGTTCCAAGCGCAATGTGAGCAGGAAGGCCTGAGATGAGATAAGCCGGAAGTGAGATTAGTCCTCCGCCTCCTGCTATTGCATCCACAAATCCTGCAACAAAAACCAGAGGACAGACAATAAGGTAAGCTAACAGATCTTCAGGCATAATTATAAAATGTACAAATCTAAAAACCACTACAGATTAGATCAAATCCTCTCTAGCTACAACACGAGGGCTAATAATGCACTCAATATAAGCACACACTACAACTGCAAAAGACAATTAGCTGTATAAAAAAACAAAATGCCCAGACTGAGCGCTTTTGTTAAAGCCGTTCTCTGAGCATTAAAAGCTCCTGCACTAATCAGCAGGAGAGATATATCTAATAGTGGTTTACTAACTGAATCTGTAGACAATAGTCTTTTTCAGAGGAGCTTCTGGGGTAACCATAGGATTTAGATCTGCAAACTGTGGCAGGTGAGGGCAGTCTGGATAATATTCAGGCTCAATGCAAAGGGCACTTTGGTCTTTGTAAATCTGTCCGTCATCGCGAGCTGTAATTCTGCTGTTTCCCTGATTTACATAGTTACCTGTATAAAGCTGGAAGGCAGGATAGTCAGTTAACACTTCTAAGGATAGCCTGCCATCATCTGAGGTTACCTTAATAAATGGTTTGCTTAGATCACCACTGATTAGAAAAGGATGGTCATAGCCTAAAGCTGCAGTCATCTGATCATCTTTTCTGAAATCTCTGCCGATGGTCTTAGGGGTAGTAAAGTCAAAGGCGCCACCTGCAACTTTTCTGACCTCACCAGTTGGAATTGAGGTCTCATCAAGAGGTAAAAATTCCTTTGAGTCCATCCAGACGGTATGATTCATAATTGAGCTGTTATAGCCGTTAAGATTAAAGTATGCATGGTTGGTAATGCAGGCGTAGGTCTTTTTGTCAGATTTTCCAGTGTACTCCATGATAAGCTCATTATCATCAGTAAGTCTGAAAACAACTGTCAGATCAAAGTTTCCTGGAAATCCCATTTCCATATCTGGAGAATGAATGGTGTAGGTAAGTGAGCTATTATCTTTGCTAATCAGTGTAAAACGGCGCTTGTCAAAACCTGTAACACCGCCATGCAGACAGTGCTGAGCTCCTGAATCAAGCTTATAGCTGATTCCGTCAATAGTGAACTGAGAGTTAGCAATTCTGTTGGCAAATCGCCCTATGGTTGCATTAAAGTAGCAGGCCTGTGTTCCCCACTCCTCAGGATCTTTAAGCCCTAAAACAACTTCACGGGCTTCTTCACCCTTTACAGGAGCCTTTAGTGAAACAATTGTTGCACCCCAATCCATAATAGTAACGCTCATGCCATTAGAATTGGAGATAGTCTCAAGATTAGGAGCTTTTGAATATAAATCAGTCATGATATTACCCGCATTGATATAGCTAACGAAACATTTAGCTAGATTATAAGACTAAATTTTCTGAAAATATGAAAACGTTTACAAAAGGGTGACTGTGCGCATGTTTTTCCTAGCAGTGGCTATAAATAAAAAAGTCAGCCTTAAAATTATAAAGCTGACTTTCTATGACTGTTTTGGTTTGAAGTTAGTTTATTTTACAGTAATTCTGCCGTTTTCATCAGCCTTTGCAGCTATGGCCACAATGATCTGAATAATAATAATTACAAATTCAATCAGTAAAATCACAGAACCAATGACAAAAGGTGTGGTTAAAAAGCCTATTATTGTGGCTAGGATGAATAAAATGCCCTTAACAGTTTTTCCTGCATAGAACATGTGTACGCCAATTTGGCCAAAAAAGAAAGCTAAGAGAGCATATGCAATTTTGTTAACTGTTTTTGGACTCTGCTGTGCGTTTGTATCACTCATTTAATTTTCTCCAAAATAAAAATAATCTTAATATTGATACTTTACGGTAATTGTCATTTTAGTGATTTAAAATGTATGTTTGATTAACATATGGTAAAAATTGTGATTCAGATCTTCATTATAAAACAGGATACAGTCAATGCTTGATACGTGAGCTAGAACAGCAAAGAACTGTTAGCAAAGCAGAGTAGTATCTGATATCTTAGATTAAGTAGTTTAGTGAACAGGAAATGAGGACAGAAATGGATATTTTAAAGGTTTTTCAGCAAAGGTATACAGCAAAGCATTATGATCCAGACTCAAAGATTTCAGCTTTGGATATGGAAGAGTTATTAGAGATAGTCAGATTAACTCCTTCGGCTGTAAATATTCAGCCATGGCATTTTTATGTCGGCTCAAGTGATAAAGCTAAAGAACTGATTATGCCGGCTATCCCTGACTTTAATATTCCAAGGATAAAAGACTGCTCCCATTTTGTGGTTTTATGTGCAAAAACTCACATGGATGAGGAGGAATTAAGCCGCATAACTCAAAAAGAAACAGAGGATGGCCGATACACCAAAGAACACATCAAACTTGAAGTTGATGCACACAGAAAACATTTTGCAAAAATGCATGCTGATCTTGGGGATTTTAAGGAATGGACTGCAAAGCAGACCTATCTTGCAATGGCTTCTCTACTTTACGGAGCTGCTGCAAAAGGTATTGATTCAACACCAATTGAAGGCATGGATTTTGATAAAACAGATGAAATTTTAAATCTTAAAAAGGATAATTTGAGATCAGTCGCTATTGTAGCTTTAGGATACAGAAAAGATGATTCAAATGCTGCAAGACCAAAATCAAGACTTAGTATTCAGGACATTATTTCAAGTTTAGACTAACAGGAGAGGGTAATGTTTGTATATCAGACAAGTGGAACCTGCTGCAGAACCATTACTGTAGAGCTTGAAGGAAAAACCATAAAGAATGTGGAGTTTGAAGGCGGCTGCCATGGAAATTTAAAGGCTATCGCAAAGCTTGTAAATGGCAAGAGTATTGATGAGATAATTCCTCTTCTTAGGGGGAATACCTGCAAAACAAAGAACACCTCATGTGCCGATCAGTTAACCTATGCCTTAGAGCAGGCCTATAAGAGTAGCAGATAAAGATAAGGCGACCTTTGAGGTCGCCCTTAATGTTAATTAGTGCCAGTTGCTCTCCAAGAAGGCATTGATTTCTCATATGCCTGAATCTCATCCTGATGCTGAAGAGTTAAAGAAATAGCATCAAGACCCTCAAGCAGACAGTGACGTCTGAACGGATCAAGTGTGAATGTAAAGCTCAGACTGTCGCACACAACAGTCATCTTTTCAAGATCGATAGTGATCTTAGTACCAGGCTTTTCATTTAAAACAGTAAAGATCTGATCAACCTCATCTGCTGTCAGCTTTAAAGGCAAAAGACCGTTTCCAAGAGAGTTGTTGTAGAAAATATCTGCAAATGATGGAGCAATAACGGCTCTAAAACCAAAACCCATCAGCGCCCATGGTGCATGCTCTCTTGAAGAGCCGTTACCAAAGTTATCACGGGCCACCAGAATTGTTGCACCTTTAAATTCAGGTTTATTCAGATTAAACTCTGGGTTTGGCTTAGTCTCAGCATCATCAAGATAACGCCAGTCGTGGAAAAGATGTGCGCCAAAGCCATTTCTGTCAACAGCCAGAAGGAACTGCTTTGGAATGATCTGATCGGTGTCAATATTAGCTGAATCAAGAGGTACAGCAACACCTGTATGTACGGTAAATTTCTGCATTTTTGATCCTTTAGATAAATTCTCTTACATCTGCAATAGCGCCTTTGATAGCACAAGCTGCGGCAGTTGCAGGACTCATCAGATGGGTACGGGAGCCCTTGCCCTGACGGCCTACGAAGTTGCGGTTTGAAGTTGAGGCAACTCTCATTCCTGATGGAGCCTTGTCATCGTTCATGGCAAGACACATAGAGCAGCCAGGCTGTCTCCATTCAAAACCTGCCTCTGTAAAGATTTTATCAATACCCTCAGCTTCGGCCTGACGTTTTACCCAGCCTGAACCAGGAACTGCAATAGCAAGTTTGATATTTGATGCAATCTTATGGCCCTTTAGAACTTTTGCGGCTTCACGGAAATCTTCGATTCTGCCATTTGTGCAAGAGCCGATAAACACATAGTCAACAGGAGTGCCGATAAGTTTCTGACCGGCTTTAAGGTCAATATAATCAAGGGCATCTCTGCAGGATTTGGCAACAACAGGATCGCTATAAGATTCAGGAGATGGAACTGTAGCGGTAACAGGAGCACCCTGACCTGGGTTGGTACCCCAGGTTATAAATGGTTCTAAGGATGAAGCATCAATGGTTACAACCTTGTCAAATACTGCATCATCATCTGACTTTAAGGTTTTCCAGTATTCAACTGCTTCCTCAAAGTCTTTTCCTTTAGGAGTGTACATTCTGCCTTTTAGATATTCAAAGGTAGTCTCATCAGGGGCAATCATACCTGCTTTTGCGCCAAATTCAATTGCCATGTTAGACAGAGTCATTCTGCCTTCCATTGATAAAGCTCTTACAGCTTCACCGCAGAATTCAACGGCATAGCCGGTACCACCGGCGGTGGTAAGCTTGGCAATAATGGCGAGGATCAGATCTTTTGCATAGCAGCCTTTTTTAAGCTGACCTGTGCATTCAATCTTCATGGTTTTAAGACGCCCCTGTTTTAAGGTCTGAGTTGCCATTACATGCTCAACCTCAGAGGTACCGATACCAAAGGCCAGAGCGCCGAAGGCTCCGTGAGTTGCAGTATGTGAATCACCGCACACCAGTGTGGTACCAGGAAGAGTGAAACCTGTCTGAGGTCCTATGATATGCACTACACCCTGATTGTCATCACCAAACCCGAAGAACTTGACACCGAATTTCTGTGTATTCTTCATTAAGGCAGTGATCTGCTCCTGAGCCATAGGAGAGCAGGCCTCAACAGTCTGTTCTCTTGTTGAAATATCATGATCCATTGTAGCCAGGTGCAGATCTGGTCTATGTAGTTTTCTACCTGCCTGTTCAATGCCTGCAAAGGCCTGAGGAGAGGTAACCTCATGAACAAGCTGTCTGTCTATATACAGAGTTGGCAGCTCACCTTCCTGTTCAAATACAATGTGGCTGTCATAAACCTTTTGATAAAGTGTTTTACCCATTTTTATACCATGTGTTCTTAAATAATATTAACCGTTAATTAACTGAGTGATCTTGTCGCCCATCTGAGAAGTTGACAGTGAAGGTCCGGCAGAGGCACCAGATTCCATTAAATCACCTGTCAGACAGCCGTTCTTTAAGGCGGTTGCTACTGCATCCTCGATGCATTTTGCAGCCTCATGCTCTTTTAATGAGTAACGGAGCATTAATGCGGCAGAGAGGATCTGTGCAATAGGATTTGCAATATTCTTGCCTGCAATATCAGGAGCAGAGCCACCTGCAGGTTCGTAAAGGCCAAATCCGCCTTCACCAAGGGATGCTGATGGAAGCATACCCATAGAGCCTGTAATCATAGCGCACTCATCAGAAAGAATGTCACCAAACATGTTAGAGCAGAGCATTACATCAAACTGAGCTGGGTTCTTGACTAACTGCATGGTAGCGTTATCTACATAGATATGCTCAAGTTCAACTGAAGGGTAGTCTTTGGCAACCTCAGTTACAACTTCTCTCCACAGTACAGAACTTTGCAGAACATTTGACTTGTCAACAGAGGTTACTTTCTTGTTTCTAAGCATTGCAGCCTCAAAGGCAATTCTGGCAATGCGCTCTATTTCATAACGGTGATAAATCTCTGTATCAAAAGCTTTCTCCTCAGGACCTGTTCCTTCTCTTCCCTTTGGCTGACCAAAGTAAATACCGCCGGTTAGTTCACGAACACAGAGCATATCAAAGCCTCTCATTGCGATGTCGGCTCTTAATGGGGAGAGTGAACCTAAGCCCTGGTAAATTCTTGCAGGGCGGAAGTTACAGAAAAGTCCAAACTGCTTGCGCAGTGGCAGTAAAGCGCCTGCCTCAGGTCTTTTTGCAGTTGGCAGATGATTCCACTTAGGACCACCTACAGAGCCGAATAAAATAGCATCAGCCCATTTACAGGCTTCCATGGTTTTCTCAGGCAGTGGAGTACCGCAGGCATCAATAGCGCAGCCACCCACCAACTCTTTTTTGTATTCAAGGGTAAAGCCGAATTTTTTCTGAACAGCCTCTAAAACCTTTAATGCCTCTTCCATTACCTCAGGACCGATACCATCACCTGCAAGTACAGCAATTTTGTAATTCTTTGACATATTAAGCATTCTCCTTTTCCTGCTTTTCTTCCTGAATAATCTGTGCTCTATAAATACTGTTGCATGCTGAAATCAAGGCTAAAGCCGAGGCCTCAATAACATCAGTTGACAATCCCTTTCCGTGGTAGTGTCTGTCTTCAAATACAACATCAACATCCACCTGACCTTGAGCGTTCATGCCTGAGCCCTTTGCGGATATCACAAAGTTGTCAAGCTTAAGTTTGATTCCTGTCAGACGGGAGATGCAGTTGAATACCGCATCTACAGGGCCGTTACCGGTACCAGATTCAGTTCTGGTTCTCTTGCCGATCTTTAATCGTACTGAGGCTGTAGGAATGATATTCTTGCCACCTGACATAACATTAAGAGAATCAAGCTCAAACTGAGTGTCCTCCTCCTGCTCATGAGACAGGAACAAAAGCGCCTCCAGATCGTAATCAAAAACCTGGCCCTTTCTGTCAGCAAGCTTCAGGAAACGGGCATAAACATCGTCTAGGTTGTAGGAACCCTCTCTGTAGCCAAGTTTTTCTAGAACAGCCTTTATCATATGACGGCCTGAACGGGCGGTCATGTGCATATTGTTTTCCTTAAAGCCCACACTCTGAGGGGTTAGAATCTCATAGGTGTTTTTGTTTTTCAGCACACCGTCCTGATGAATTCCTGAGCTGTGAGCAAAAGCATTTGAGCCTACAATGGCCTTATGGCTTGGTACAGGTTCATTGGTAATGCCTGATACCACCTGACTTGCTCTTGCAATGTTCTCAGTTACAATATTGGTATATACCCCCTTCATGTACTCCTTGCGAAGCTTCATGGTCATAACAACCTCTTCTAAAGAGGTATTACCAGCTCTTTCGCCAAGACCATTTACTGTACACTCGATCTGACGGGCTCCTTCTAATACTGCGGATAAGGAGTTTGCTGTTGCCATACCCAGATCGTTATGGCAGTGAACAGAAATTACAGCTTTGTCGATATTTGGTACTCTGTCATAGAGGGTGTGGATAATATTTCCAAATTCATAAGGCAGGGTATAGCCTACAGTATCCGGGATATTGATAGTAGTTGCACCTGCAGATATTGCGCTTTCCACCATGCGGCAGAGATGATCAATTGGAGTCCTTCCGGCATCCTCACAGGAAAACTCAACATCATCAGTGTAGTTGCGGGCGCGTTTTACAGCTCTTACAGCCATTTCCACGATGTCATCAAAACTCTTTTTGAGCTTGTCCTGAACATGGATATCAGAGGTGGCAATAAAGGTGTGAATACGGTAATGGTCTACACCTTTAAAGGCTTCATAACAGGCATCAATATCTTTGTCCAGGGCTCTTGAAAGACCACATGCAGTGGAATTTTTAAGGGCAAGAGCAATCTCTCTTACTGATTTAAGATCGCCTGGGGATGAAATAGGGAAACCTGCCTCAATAACATCTACGCCAAGCTGTTCAAGGCATAGAGCAATCTGAAGTTTCTGCTTTGCTGACAGAGACTGCTGTAAAGCCTGTTCTCCATCTCGCAGTGTTGTATCAAAAATTATGACTCGATTCTTATCATTTACTGCCATATTTTTAGCCTAGTCCTTGCAATAAAAGTTGAGAAAAATGCATTACAATCCTTTGCGGAAATGTAATTTGTGGAAGTTATAATATCACTATGTTTTTGCAATTCAATTGCTAATTGCAAAAATTAAAAAGTTTTATTGCTAAGTATATGAAAAATATAAATATTATTTTTCAATTTAGTACTTTTATGTAATAAAATCTTCTAAAGATAAAATTGCAAAATAATATCTTTTTGCAAAAATTGAATATTTCAGTTGTAAG
>JBJEWX010000218.1:0-8310 GCA_051885275.1 Succinivibrio sp.
GTTCCAACTCTAAATGCCATTGAGCCATTTTCAGAGATTGTAAGGAATGCATCTGTTCCAGTTGTAGCCGACATTCATTTTGACTATAGAATTGCCATTGAATGCGCCAAACATGGAGCTTCTGCCTTAAGAATAAATCCGGGCAACATAGGATCCTCAGAGAAAATCGATGCTGTCTGTCAGGCGGCTTCAGACTACGGTCTGCCAATAAGAGTAGGTGTAAATGCCGGCTCTTTAGACAAGGATTTACTTGAAAAATACGGCGCTCCATGTCCAGATGCCATGGTAGAGGCAGCCTTAAGAGCTGCCGAAACCCTGGATGAGCATAATTTTCAGGATTATGCCTTTTCAGTAAAAGCCTCAGAGCTTAATCTGTGCGTCAGTGCCTATGAGCAGCTTGCAAAGAAGACGGATGCTCCATTGCATCTTGGAATAACTGAGGCAGGCGGGCTTACAGGTGGTACTGTATTATCATCAATTGGCATCTCCTGGCTTTTAAAGCAGGGTATTGGCGATACGCTCAGGGTATCTTTAGCAGCTGATCCGGTTGAGGAGGTAAAAGTAGGCTGGGCTATTTTAAAGAGCATGCATCTAAGATCAAGAGGGGTTGAGATTGTAGCCTGTCCTACCTGCGGCAGACGCGGTATAGATGTGGTAAATACAGTGGCAGCCCTTGAGCAGAGGCTTTCAGATATTAAAGATACCCTGAAGATTGCGGTTATGGGCTGTGTGGTAAACGGACCTGGGGAGGCCCTGCATGCGGATATTGCTGTATGTGGAGCGGCAAAAGGTCAGTGTCTTATGTATGAAGACGGGCAGATGGTAGGCAAGGCAGCCTCCGAAGATGCGGTGGACTTGATTGAAAAGCGCGTCAGAGCACGATTAGAAAAATAACATAATATAACAGGAAATATAATATGGCACTTATGGTTCAGGCTATAAGAGGAATGAATGATCTTCTACCTGAAGATACCTCTGTTTGGCAGCAGGTTGAAAAAGTATTGCGTTCAACCATGACCTCATACGGTTACAGTGAGGTTCGTATGCCGATTGTTGAGCAGACAAAGCTGTTTTGCAGAGCAATCGGTGAGGTAACAGACGTGGTTGAAAAGGAGATGTATTCTTTTGAAGACCGTTCAGGAGATCACCTGTCTCTGCGCCCGGAAGGCACTGCAGGCTGTGTAAGAGCATGTCTTGAGCACAATCTTATCTACAATCAGGAGCAGCGCCTTTGGTATATGGGCCCTATGTTCCGTCATGAGAGACCTCAAAAGGGCAGATACCGTCAGTTCCATCAGATGGGCTGTGAGGTGTTTGGTTTAAACGGTCCTGATGTGGATGCAGAACTGATTGCCCTTACCTATTCAATCTGGAAGAAGTTTGGTATCGAAAACGAGCTTGAGCTGCAGCTTAACTCTTTAGGCTCTGCAGATGAGCGCGCAGCCTACCGCAATGATCTTGTTAAGTTCCTGGAAGCCCATTTTGATGAGCTTGATGAGGATTCAAAGCGCAGAACCCACACAAATCCTCTAAGAGTTCTTGATACAAAGGATCCAAAGGTAATTGAGATTTTAAAGGATGCTCCAAAGTTAAAAGACTATTTTGGTCAGGAGACACTGGATCATTTTGAAACCTTAAAGCAGTACCTTGACAGGCTTGGTATCAGATATGTGTTAAATGACCGACTGGTAAGAGGTCTTGACTACTATAATCTTACCGTATTTGAATGGGTAACCACTGCACTTGGCGCACAGGGTACAGTCTGTGGCGGTGGCCGCTACGATGCTCTTGTGGAGCAGTTAGGCGGAAGTCCAACAAAGGCGGTGGGTTTTGGTCTTGGTATGGAGCGACTGATTCTGCTGCTTACAACCTTAGGTAAGGTTAAGGCTAAGCCTAATGTTGATGTATATGTGGTAGGACAGGGCGAGGGCTGTTCGGTCAGAATGCTTGAGGTGGCTGAGTATCTGCGCTTAAAGCTTTCAAATGTATCAGTTATGACTCACTGCGGTGGAGGAAACTTCAAAAAGCAGTTTAAGAAAGCTGACAAATTTGGAGCTAAGGTAGCAGTTATTATCGGAGAGAGTGAAATTGCCAATAATTCTGTTACTATAAAGAACATGCAGGACATGGATTCTGTACAGACACAGTACAGTCTTGAGGATGCTCCTTTGGCAATATCAGAGATTTTAGAAAACTAATTATTTAAAGCTGTAAATTTAAAGGAATAAAAATGGATGTTTTAACAGACGATCATGAGAGAGAGCAAGTTGTCCGCAAGTGGTGGCATGATAACTGGCTGTCACTTACCGTAGGTATTGTGATCGCCATTGGTGGTCTTGTAGGCTACAGGCAGTATCAGTCATATGTTAATGAGACTTCTGCAGAAAACGCATACAAAATGTCAGCTCTGCAGACAAAGCTTGTGATAAACCCAACAGAGGGCGTAAAGGAGGCTCAGGGGTTTATCAGTGAGCATGAGGATATCTATGGCTCTTTACTGTCTCTTGATCTGGCCGCAGTTCATTCAAAGGCCGGTAAGTTTGATGAGGCTTATAACAGTGCCATGTTTGCAGTAAAGCACGGCGGTAAGCTTGTATCACCTAATGCAACCGTGGTTGCAGCCTCTATTCTTACTGAGCAGAAAAAATATGATGAGGCAATCGGCCTGTTAGATTCAGTAAAAACAGATGCCTATGCCATAGAAAAGCAGGAACTGCTTGGTGATATTTATGTGGCACAGGGTAAAAATGACAGCGCTCATGATGCATATCTTAAGGCTATTGAGCTTTCAGAGAGCAAAAAGAAGGCTGTCAATCCATTACTGCAGATGAAATTTGACAGTCTTATTAAAGAAGGTGAGGAGCCTGCATTTAAGAGGGCTGCAGAACTTGAGAAAGAAATTCAGGCATCAGCATCTGACGTCAGAAAATAATAAGAAAGCTAAAAAGCAGAATATAAGGTGACATTATGTTTAAAAAGAAGCTGTTGTGCTTACTTGCCCTGTCAGCAATCACATTAGGAATTGCAGGATGCAGCAACAACAAAGATCTTTATGCTCCAGTTGAGGCCCCTGAGATTGATAACCTGTTTGAACCGGGTTATGCCTGGTCAGAATCTACACAGGGTGTGGATGAGTTTTACTCTCAGCTTGTTCCTTGCATTCGCAGTAATGTTCTATATATTGCAGGCCGAGAGGGCAAGGTTTATGCCTTTAATGTGGCAGATGGCAAGCAGCTTTGGAAGGTGGATTTGTCTGATGAGGAGGAGAACGATGCTAAGCGTTCTGCAAGACTCAACGGAGGCATGACCGCAAGTGACGCTTTTGTAGTTGTAGGCTCTGAGAACGGCTATCTTTATGTTTTAAACAGAAATGACGGCTCAATATATTTTAAGGAATATATTGGTGCTGAAATCCTTACCTGTCCTGCTTTTTCTGCAAGCGGAAACAGACTTTTTGTGCTTGATTCCATCGGTCGCCTTTATGCCTATGACATGAGTTCAAAGACTCGACTGTGGGTGTCAGGAGATGCCTCAGAGGCGCTGCATTTAAGATCACAGGCAAAGCCTGTTGCAGTAGGTGATGAACTTGTTGTGCTTGGAACTCCATCTGGCAGAGTTCAGATGATTAGCCAGTCTGATGGTTTCATCCTGAATCAGTTTGTTGTAGGTCAGAACAACGGCAGTTCAGATCTTGCAAGAATGTCTGATGTATCCTCAACACCGCTTTTACTTGGCAGTTATATGTATTCAACCGCATATAATGCAGGTTTTATCAAATACTCTCTTGAAAAGAATGTGGTTGAGGGCCGAATTCCATACCATTCCTCAAGAGATATTGCCTATGATGACAATTATTTTGTGATTACAGGTGATAACGGTCATGTATACTGTGTACGCAGAACAGATAATGTTGAGGTATGGGAAAACTCACAGTTAAGCTATCGCAATGTTACAGCTCCTACAATTTATGGAAACTATGCGGTAGTAGGTGACTATGAGGGATATCTGTACTTTATCAACCTGAATGACGGTGTGATCGATTCAATGATCAAAATCTCAGGATCACCAATACATGTAGCTCCTCTGATTGCAGGTAACTGCATTGTGGTTTACTCAGCTTCAGGATCAGTTGATGTTATTTACTACGATCCTATTGATATTGTAGTTCCAAAGAAGAGATTTACCGATCTTGAGATGGTAACCGGAAATACCGCAGCCTTAATTGCTGCACAGGCTCTGACCCCTTCTGTTGGAGGCAGTGGCATCTCAAAAGAAGATCTTGAAAAGCGCAGAGAGGAAGCCAGAAAGCTTGTTGCTCAGATTGAAGCTCAGCAGAGAGCTGCTGAGGCTCAGTACCGTGAGTACCAGAGACAGAAAGCGGAATACGAGCGCAGAGTTGCAGAGTACGAGAAACAAAAGAGGGAGGCTCTTTCAGGTTATGGTCTGATGCCAGACAGTGGTATCAAGTCTGATAATGATGAAGAGTATGTAGAGGACGACTCAGAATAATACTGTTGTGAAACAGAGTGTTAGTCCGTATGAAAAATAAGGGAGCTTTTGCTCCCTTAAACCGTAATAGTAAGCCATATTACAAGGATGTTAAATGAAAGTAGTAGCTTTGGTAGGTTGCCCTAATGTTGGAAAATCTACATTTTTTAATCGACTTACTAAGACCCGTGATGCATTAGTTGCAGATTTTCCTGGTCTGACAAGAGACAGAAAATACGGAAGAGCTCTTTACGAGGGCCGTGAATATGTTCTGATTGATACTGGCGGTATCGCAGAAGATGCTACCAATCAGCCAGAAGAAGTAACCACCCGCATGACCAACCAGGCATTGCTTGCTATTGATGAGTGTGATCTGGTGCTGTTTATGCTTGATGCAAGAGCAGGACTTTTGCCTGGAGACTATAAGGTTGCAGACTATATCCGCCGTTCAGGCAAGAAGTGTGCAATTATCGCAAACAAGGTTGACGGACTTGATCCTGAAACTGCCGGCGCTGAATTCTATGCCTTAGGTCTTGGAGAGGTATATCCTACTGCTGTGGTACATGGCAGAGGTGTTGCTAATGTACTTGAAGATGTTATTGCTCCTTTATTGAGAGAAGAGGGCCCGTTAGACTGTGACCTTAGCGAAGAAGAGCTTTTAGAAAGAGAAAGACTTGCAAAAGAAGAGGAATACAAGCAGTGGGAAGAGGGCTATCAGTTCCTTGAGAATGTTCCTGTGGATATGGTTGGCGGCGGCTTTGACTGGCATGCCCATAAGGAAAAATACCGCGCAAGACTCAAAGGTGAGGATACTGATCCTCAGACAGATAACAGCAAGGATGTTCCTTTTTCAGATCTTCCGGTAAAGATAGCTATTGTAGGAAAACCAAATGTTGGTAAATCCACTCTGACAAACAGAATGTTAGGAGAGGATAGAGTAATTGTAGCTGATCATCCTGGCACCACCCGCGATTCTATTTATATTCCGCTTGAGCGCGATGACAAGAAATACATTGTTATTGATACAGCCGGTGTAAGAAAACGCCGCAAGGTCTCAGAGGCAATTGAGAAGTTTTCAATTGTAAAAACCCTTAAGGCCATTGAAGACTGTAATGTTGCGCTGCTTGTGATTGATGCAAGATCTCATGTAACCGATCAGGATCTGTCCTTACTTGGATTTATCCTGGAGTCTGGCCGTTCACTGGTTATTGCTGTCAACAAGTGGGATGGTCTTGATATGTCTGTAAAAGATGAGATTAAGATTGAGCTTAATTCAAGGCTTGGCTTTGTTGACTTTGCAAGAGTTCATTTTATCTCAGCACTGCACGGAACAGGCGTTGGCAACCTCTTTGATTCTATTGATGAGGCCTACGCAGGTGCCACCACCAGACATTCAGCCTCTTTATTAAACAGGATCCTGAGAGCTGCAATTGAAGAGCATGAGCCACCGATTTCGGGAGGCAGACGAATTAAGCTTAAATTTGCCCATGCCGGCGGATATAACCCTCCAAGAATTATTATTCATGGAAACAAGGTGTCTAAGGTTCCTGACTCCTATAAGCGTTATATCATCAACTGCTACCGCAAATCCTTAAATATCATGGGATCGCCTGTGATCATTGATTTTAAGGAAGGTGAAAACCCATATGCTGATGAGAAGCCTGCGCAGAAGAGACAGACTCAGTCTCAGATGAGAGCAGAAAGACGCAAGGCTGCAACTGAACGTCAGTGGGCCCGTTCTGCTAATAAACAGGACAAACAGGAAAAACAGGCCATTGCCAAAGCCAAAAAAGAAGGCACAGGTCTGGTTCTTGCAAGACGTCCTAAGAAAAAGTCTGATACCAAAAAAAGCAGCAGATAAATAGACAAATATGAATAAGCCCCAAAGGCAGAGCCTGCTGACAGGTTTTGTTTTACGGGGCTTCTAATTTCCTGTCTTTACTCACTACTATTTACTTTCCAGGAGCCATTACTACCTCGTCCATCATAGGAAATATTTTTCATTTCACTAATTTTTCGGCCGACGGTTTTTGAGCTTATGCCTAATTTTTCTCCAATCGCTTTTCGTGAGATTTTTGGATTTTCAATAACTAATTTTAGAATAGAAGATTTAATGTCCTCTGAGGAATATCTATTACCCTTTCCTTTATTAATGACATTAATAGAGTTCTGAGGGACACTCTGAGGGACACTCTGAGGGACACTCTGAGGGACATCCTGAGGGACACTCTGAGGGACACTCTGAGGGGTATTTAGTCTAAAAAATTCGAAAAAGAAACCATAAGCTTCTTTTCTGAAAGACCATTTTATGTTCTGTTGATTACAATATTCATTGACTCTTTGAAATCCAGTTCCCGACTTTTCAACATCACGACTTCTAAATAACACGTCAAGAATCAATCTATTTCGCTTATATGAAGGAAGATTTTTTGAAATAAAATCAATTGGAGTCAATTCATCAGGAAAGGTACCAGGGTTATAAATCTCAATCTTTCCAGGATGTATCCCAATTTCTATCTCAGGGGAATTTGTGTAATCAGCATGAGCAAAAGAATTAACAATAATTTCACGAATTGCTTTCTCTGGTATTTCAGGAATTTCCTCTCTTTTCCTTATACCGATTTCAACTCGCCAATTAATTCGATTTAATACATAATCTAATGCCTTATCTACAAGGTTGTAGATGTTTCCTTCGATAAGTTTTAAATCCGTTATCGTTACTTTATTGTCTGTGGCATAGGAAGCTAGTTTTAATCCAACCTTTGCATTCTTTCCGAACAATGCATAGGCTGCATTCCTAAGTCTGCCATTCTTCACCAAATCAATTGAAGAAAGAAGCTTCTCTTTATCATAACTATCCATTACTAATCTACCGCAGCCTTTTGCTGCACTGAAAAAATCCTGTAATGAGTTATCATCAAGATCGCCATAAGAATAGTCAGTTAGCTCCTCTTCCCATTTAGATGAATAGTCATCATTCTTAATTAGACGTCTAAGCTCATCAGTAGACATTTTCCTATTCTCAGTGCCTGTTCTAATCAGATATCTACCGTTTACCGAGTAAGGTCTATTGTGACCGGAAAATGAAACCTTTATTACATTTCTCTGCTCTATTGTTAATACTTCAATTGTAGGTGTTATCCTTGGTTCAATTGAATCGTTGATGATTCTTGAAATGTCCTTTTTTGTAGAATCACTTATCTGCTGACCTTTTACAAATCCTGAATCATCAACACCGAAATACAATGTTCCACGGCAATGTTTGTTTAGTATTGCAGAAATAGCTTCCATAGCTTCTTTCTTTTCGCCTGTTGTTTGCTTAAATTCAACAGTTTCACTTTCTGCACCAATAATCATTATTTTTCCCCGATTTCATCCTAAAACTGATAGGTCATCAGATAATCTTTGTAAAGATTTATTCTAACTAGATTACAAAAAAATATTAATTAGTTATATATCTGCATCAAGTTCTTTTACATATTCATAAGCAATTCCGTAGAGCTCAACTTCATCAGCTAAGATAATGTCACCTCTATCCGTTACTATTGTGTTTCTTTGAGAAGAATAAGCATTTGCCATCATGTTGGTAACAGGAAAAACAAGAGCACCATGGAAACAGCTAATATCAGCACTATTGCTGTTTAACCATGCAACCGCGGATAAGGTCTGTTCATCAAAATCGCAAGCCACAAACATGATCCTCTGCTTTCAGTTAAACTGAGGATCACCGTATTTGTGTGAAGAATCAATTGTATCTCTTTACAAAGACTTTCATTGGATCATCATAGTTGGTCTTGCTTAAAAGATTTACCATCGGAGGCA
>JBJEWX010000219.1:0-8305 GCA_051885275.1 Succinivibrio sp.
CAACGTAAGACGACTCATTGAGCAGGTTGCAAAAACTGATGCCTCTGTGCTTATTCTTGGAGAATCCGGAACAGGTAAAGAAGTTGTAGCAAGAGCAATTCATGAACTATCTGACAGATCGGGAAAGGCTTTTGTTCCTGTAAACTGCGGTGCAATTCCAGGAGAGCTTTTAGAGTCAGAGCTTTTTGGCCATGAAAAAGGTGCTTTTACAGGTGCCATAAGCGCCCACGAAGGCAGATTCGAATTAGCAGAAGGCGGAACTATTTTCCTTGATGAAATTGGAGATATGCCTCTTCAGATGCAGGTAAAACTCCTTAGAGTTCTACAGGAAAGACAGTTTGAAAGGGTTGGTTCAAACAAGCCAATCAAGGCAAATGTAAGAGTTATTGCTGCAACCCATCAGAATCTTGAGAAGATGGTTGAAGAAAAAACCTTCAGACAGGATCTTTACTACAGACTGAACGTATTTCCAATTGATACACCTCCATTAAGAGACAGAGCTGACGATATTCCTCTGCTTGTACAGGAGCTTGTTAACAGGCATTCAAAAGAACAGAAGGCTACCATCAGATTTACTCAGAGGGCAATGCTTGAGCTTATGTCCTGCAAGTGGCCAGGAAATGTAAGAGAGCTTTCAAACCTTGTTGAAAGACTTCTGATATTACATCCAAATGAGATTGTGGATGTAGGCGATCTGCCTGTTGCCTATCGGGGTGGAAAGCTAGAGGAAGATCCGTTTGCAGAAAGAATGGCTCTGCTTGATAACTTCTCAGTTCCTCTGCCAGGAGATGAGATTCAGGAGGATTTTGATGTTGAAGAGGCCGACAGTAAACCTATCAGTCTTCCTCCACTTCCTGTAATTGAAGGTGAAAGCGATATGGCGCAGGCCTTTATGCCTACTCTTACAAGTGAGGGCATCAATCTTAAGGACATGGTATCCAACATTGAAATTAACATGATCAAACAGGCACTATCACAAAGTAACGGTGTAGTAGCCAAAGCATCTGAAATTTTAGGACTACGTCGCACAACTTTAGTTGAAAAAATGAAAAAATACGGCATAGTTGCATCAAATTAGGGAAATAAGATGGATATTAAACAGTCAATAGCCTCATTACTAAAAGGTAAAACCATCCTTGTAACAGGTGGAACCGGATCATTTGGTAATAAATTTATAAAAACCATCTTAGAGGATTACAGTGTCGAAAAGATCATCATCTATTCAAGAGATGAGCTAAAACAGTATGAGATGCAGCAGAGACTGTACAAGTACCAGTCTAAGCTCAGATTCTTTATTGGAGATGTTCGAGATCTGTCAAGACTGAATCTTGCAATGAAAGGGGTTGATATTGTAATTCATGCAGCTGGTATCAAGCAGGTACCTGCAGCCGAGTACAACCCAATGGAATGTATAAAAACCAATATCAATGGCGCAGAAAACATTATTGAGTCTGCTCTTGCAAATGATGTTGAAAAAGTGGTTGCCCTGTCAACTGACAAAGCCGCAAACCCTATAAACCTTTATGGAGCTACAAAACTGTGCTCTGACAAGCTGTTTACAGCCGCTAACAATCTTGTTGGAAAGGGTAAGACCAGATTTGCAGTTGTAAGATACGGCAATGTTTCAGGTTCAAGAGGCTCTGTAGTTCCCTTCTTTAAAAAACTTGCTGAAGAAAAGGCTGAGTTCATCCCTATTACCGATATGAACATGACAAGATTCTGGATATCCCTGTCTCAGGGAGTTAATTTTGTTCTTCAGACACTTGCCAGAATGCACGGTGGTGAGACCTTTGTTCCAAAGATCCCTTCTATCAGGATCTGCGATCTTGCAACCGCCATTGCTCCTGATATTCCACAAAAAGAAGTCGGCATAAGACCGGGTGAGAAGATCCATGAGCTGATGTGCCCAAGAGATGATGCTATGCATGTTCTTGAATTTGATAATTTCTTTATTATCAAGCCATCAATTATATTTACAGGACTGTCTTCTGATTCATATGTAACCACCAGGCTAGGTGAGACTGGAAAGCCAGTTGCGATTGATTTTGAGTACAATTCCAAGAACAATCCAGTCTATCTTTCAGTTCAGGAAATCAGAGAGTTTTTAGAAAAGGTCAAATAAATGATACCTTACAGCACTCAGACAATAGGTGATGACGATCTTGAGGCTGTAAGGGAAGTCCTCTCTTCCTCTTACCTAACCTGCGGACCTAAAATCACCGAATTTGAGGACTCTGTTGCCTCATACACTGGAGCTTCCTTTGCAGTTGGTGTTAATTCCTGTACCTCTGCTCTGCATCTTGCAATGATCGCTGCAGGCATAAAGCCAAATGACAGGGTCTTTGTCAGTGCCATAAGCTTTGTTGCCTCTGCAAACTGCGCCAGATATTTAGGCGCAGATGTTGATTTTGTGGATGTTGATAAATACACCGGCAACATGGATGTTGATGCACTTGAGCAGATGCTTATGGAAGCTCAGAGATTAAACCGCCTGCCAAAGGCTGTAGTCGCTGTGCACATGACTGGACGCCCCGTTAATCTTAAAAAACTTTTTGAGCTTAAAGAAAAATATGGCTTTGTGCTCATTGAGGATGCCGCCCACGCACTAGGTGCAACCTATGAAGACAGTAAAATCGGATCCTGCCGTTACTCAGATATAACTGTACTTAGTTTCCATCCTGTGAAAATCATCACTACTGCAGAAGGCGGAATGTGCCTTACAAACAGTGAGAAATACTACTCTATTATGAGGAAGTACTCTTCTCATGGGATTGAGCATGATAAAGATAAGCTTAACAATAAGAGCATGCCGGCCTTTTATTATGAGATGCAGGAGCTTGGTTTTAACTACAGACTCTCAGATCTTCAGGCAGCTTTAGGGGTAAATCAGATGACCCACCTTGATGCTTTTCTCAAAAAGCGCAGAGAACTTGCAGGAGAATACTTTGAGCTTTTGTCTGGGTGCAGCCAAATCACTCTGCCACTGCCTGATAATGATAAGAACCAGAGTTCATGGCACCTTTATCAGATAGGAATCAAAGGTGACAGACGCAATGAGATCTATCAGAAGATGAGGGAGAAGGGTATAGGAGTTCAGATCCACTATCTGCCTATATATGATCATCCTTATTACCAGCAGATTAAAAATTATCCGCCACTTGATGGGGCTGAATACTTTTTTGCCCACACTGTTTCTATTCCGCTATACCCTAAACTGAAAAAACTTGATATGCAGTTTGTATGCGCTGCGTTGCAGTCTATTCTGGACAACTGATTATGAGTAATATTGCTGTTATTCCCGCAAGAGGCGGTTCAAAAAGGATCCCTCGTAAAAACATCAAAGACTTTAATGGGAAACCTCTTATTTTCTACTCCATAAACGCTGCCTTAAACAGTGGTCTGTTTGATGATGTTATTGTTTCAACAGACGATCCTGAAATAAAAGAAATTGCCCTTGATTGTGGCGCCAGCGTACCTTTTATGAGAGACAAAAGTTTAGCAGACGATCACACAGGCACATTCAGTGTTGTTGCAGATGCCTATCACAGGCTTACAGAGACAGGCACAACAATAGATTCTTTGTGCTGTATCTATGCTACAGCCCCTCTTTTACTGCCAAAACACCTAAAGAAAGCCTACGAAATGCTAAAAACCGGTACTGCCCAGTCAGTTGTCGCAGTGTGTGAGTTTCCATTCCCAATCCAGAGGGCCTTTGTTATAAACAATGGTTACCTTAAGTATAGAGAGCCTGAGCATGCAATGAGCAGATCACAGGATCTTGAAAAATGCTTCCAGGATTGCGGGTTGTTCTACTTTTACAAAAGCTGCTGTTTTGATAGCAGCTGCAGTTGGCAATCCGCAGGATATGTTATGCCACGCCACAGAGTAATTGATATAGATACCCCTGAAGACTGGGCCTATGCATGTGCACTCTTCAAAGCAGTAAATGAGCTGAATCTTGAATAATAAATACTCAATAAGCATTGTCCTTAAAGCTGATGAAAATATAGGCACAGGACACCTGATGCGAATTAAGAGCATCCTAAGAGAGCTTGACGGATGCATTTTTAATCTTGTATCTGACTCGATATCTCAAAGACTGCTCCCTTTATGCACCGAGTTTGCCTCTGTCAGTATCTGCAGCAGTTACACAGAAATTGCAAGAGTGATAATCTCTCAGAACCCCGATATGGTTATAGTTGATCATTACTTTCTTGATGAGAGTTTTGAAAAACTCATCTACCCTTACACAAAGGTTGTAGTCATAGACGATCTGGTAAACAGAAAGCATATGTGTCATATGCTGTTTGATGCTTGGGTGTTAAGAAAAGAGAGTGATTATAAAGATCTTGTGCCAGCAGACTGCATCCTGTGCGTAGGCTCTCCATACAACTATGTAAAACCTGAATTTTCTGCTCTGTCAGAACACAAATCTTTTAACTCTCCTGTAAAGATCTTAGTTAATTTTGGTGGCTCAGATCCTGCTCATGCCTGTCTTGCAACCGCACACTCTGTTCTAAGTGGCAGACTTTATGAGAAATATGAATTCGTATTTATTTCAGGCCTTTCAAATCCAGATCATGAAGACATCTTTAGGCTCATAGACGGGATTGAACATATTGAGCTTTTGCAGCATTGCGACAATATGCCTAAGCTTTTTAGCACAATTGACTATGCCATTGGAGCTGCAGGCGGTATGCAGAATGAGAGAAACATAGCCTCAATTCCTTCCTGCGTGGTTGAAATAGCAGACAATCAGAAGGGAGTGGCAGACTTTATCAGAGAATACAACCTCGGAGTAAGCTTAACTCTCAAGGATCTTTCTGACCCCTGCAAGATTGATAAAGCCATAGAAGATCTCATAGCAAACAGAGACACCTACATTGCCAACTGTGCAAAGCTGTACTGCAAAAACGGGATCTTCAATGTGGCAGATAAAATCAGATGGCTTCTGGGAAAACAGGGTTAAGGGGCTGCGGTGCCCGAAGAATAAGGCTGAGTGCGAAAAAAAAGTGCACTCAGCTGTCAATTCACCTTTATGAAAGCTATCATCTTGAATGGTTCATTTTGGGGAATGAAAACCATCTAATCTACATAGCAGATTGATGATAGCAAAATTATTCTATCTAAATTTTGATATTGATCACACTTTTATTAATAGAATATTTACTAATTATAATAAACAGTGAATTTTTTCTTACTGCTTATAATTATTATCTATACAAATCACATTTTTAGAATTCAAAACCTGAAAATTTTACAGGCTCATCAACCTATGCTTTATTAACCTTTTACAGGCTTATTAAAGCTCTTCATCTCCATGCAGTATAAGAGGAAGACGCCAATCTACCGGTTTTATGTTGTGTTCTGTTAAATACGAATTTGCAAGGGAGAAATGGTGACAGCCCAAAAACCCCTTATAAGCAGAAAGAGGACTTGGATGAGCAGCCTGCAAAACCAGATGCTTATTCTTGTCAATTCGCCTGCCTTTCTGCTGCGCATAGCTTCCCCACAGCATAAAGACCAGATTACTGCATTTCTCGTTTATTGCATCTATTACCCCATCAGTAAAAACCTCCCAGCCTTTGTCCTGATGTGAATTAGAGGCTCCGGCTTCTACTGTAAGTACTGAGTTTAACAGCAGTACCCCCTGTCTTGCCCAGGGAATGAGGTTTCCATGGTTTGGGATCTGAAAGCCCTGAATATCAGATTCAAGCTCTTTGTAGATGTTTAAAAGCGATTTGGGAATAGTCACCCCTGTCCTTACAGAAAAACTAAGCCCCATGGCAAAGCCGGGGGTCTGGTACGGATCCTGCCCTATGATAACAACCTTCAGCTTGTCAAAAGGGGTATAGGAAAAAGCATTGAATACGTCCTTCTTTTCAGGCAGAACCTCAATACCCAAAGCTCTTCTTTGCTTTACAAATTCTGTTACCCTTTTAAACTCCTCAAGATTTTTTAGAGGCCCAATAATATCTTTCCACTCTGTCATTGTTTATCCTGAAACTGTTTCCAAATGACTCTGACTCATCTGCACAATATTTATACTTTGAGATCTAATTTATTGATAATTATCTTATGATAATATATAAATTGTATCTAGATAATTTCCGTTTCAAAGATCTAAAGATCTTTTGGATTTATTCTGAAAGTTAAAGCTAAAGGAGCAATCTTTATTATGATTTCAAATCCAGCATCTGCTGTTATCAGAAAAACAGCTGGTTCATATAATTTTGGTGGCACTCAGGAATGCGCAACCGTCTCAGGTACAACAACAAAGTCTATTCTGCTTGTTGCCCTAGCACTGCTTATCGGCAGCTTCTCAATGGATTACACATTAGACAGAATCAGTGTTGGTATGTCAGTATCTCCTGTACTGATGTTCGGCTCTTTAATTCTGGCTGTAGTTGTTGCTTTCATTACAATTTTCAAACCAACAGCCGCTCCTGTCACAGCTCCAATTTATGCTGTTTTAGAAGGTGCAGCTCTAGGTTCAATTTCAGGGGCTTTAGAGTTTAGCTATCCTGGCATTGTATCAACAGCTGTAATGTCAACATTTACTGTTGTTATCACCATGCTTGCCTTATGGAAGTACAAGGTGATTGTTCCAACTCAGCGTTTCCGTTCAATCATCACAGGAGCTATCTCTGCAATCTTTGTTCTTTACATTGTAAATATGCTCTTCTCCCTGTTTGGTTCAGCTTTAATTCCATCAACAGGTGTTGTTTCACTGGGAATCTCTCTGGTTGTTTGTGTTGTTGCAGCTTTCAGCCTGATTTTAGATTTCCAGAATATTCAGGACTGTGTAGATCAGGGCCTTCCAAAGCACTTTGAATACTACAATGCCTTCTCATTATTAGTAACCATCTGCTGGTTATATATTGAGATCCTGAACTACCTGAGCAAGCTTAACAAAGAATAAACCTAAGTTTAATTAATCTCTGGGGCTGGTAGTAATACCAGCCCTAATTTTATATATATATCAACACGCTGTGAGCTTTTGCAGGATGTGATATACTCTTTTTAATGATTTTCAGACCGGTTTAGAGAGCTAGGCAATGAAAGATTTACTGCAATGTAGAGATGAGATAGACAGAATAGATAACAGCATTTTGCAGCTTCTTCAGGAGAGAATGGAGGTTGCAAACGATATTGCTTTGTACAAGCTTGCGCACAATCAGAGTATTACAGATCCTGTCCGTGAACATTCAAAACTTCAGACACTGCGTAAAAAAGCAAAAGATTATGCTCTGCCACCATCATATATTTCAGATGTCTTTAAGACTATTATCAGACATACCTGCGCTGTTGAGCAGCATCAGATTATAGCAAAGGCAAATGAGTCATCAATAAACAGAGATACCAGTGTAGCCTATCTTGGAACAGTTGGCAGCTATTCTCATGTTGCAACCTGCAAGTATCTTGAAGGTTATACAGGAAAAATTGATGCTACAGGCTGCTCTTCCTTTACAGAAATAGCCTCTTTAGTTGAGACAGGAAAATGTGAATACGGAATTCTTCCTGTTGAAAACTCAAGCTCAGGCTCTATAAATGATGTTCTTGATGTTATACAGACTACAAAAGCCTCCATTGTAGGTGAAATCTTTGTCCCAATTGACCACTCTGTGCTTGGTGTACAAAAGGTTGATCTTGAGAAAATCACCGATGTCTACTCTCACCCACAGCCACTTGCTCAATGCTCAGTGTGGTTAAAACAGATGCTGCCAAATGCCAATATTCACACCACCTCAGCTACAACAGAGGCAATGGAGATTGTATCTAAACTTAACAATCCATCCCATGTTGCAATTGCAAGCCATATGGCAGCCTCTTTTTATAATCTGATACCTATTGCTGACAATATTGCTAACAATGTGCATAACTTTACACGCTTTATTGCAATTTCAATGATACCTATCAGCATTCCACAAAGCATAAGTGCAAAGACCTCAATTACCTTCAGCGTTCAGAAATATCAGCCAGGCTCACTTATTAGCGTGCTGTCTGAGTTCTCAAAGAGAAATATCAATGTAACCAAACTTATCTCAAGACCGAAAATTGAGGCCACCAGAGATACCTGGGAAGAAATTTTCTTTGCAGATGTTGAGGCAAATCTTGATTCATCTGCAATGCAGGATATTCTTGAGGATATTAGACCTTATACAACCTCTCTTAAGGTCTTAGGCTGTTACGCTAATTCAGGCCACAAACAGTAGAAATATCAGACTCCATAATTAAAAAACCCGTTATCAGACACATCAAGCGATAACGGGACATAATAATCAACGGGCTTAACAATATTGCA
>JBJEWX010000220.1:0-1900 GCA_051885275.1 Succinivibrio sp.
CCTCTATGGCCTGAAGTTCCAAAACTTACTCTCTGCTCAGGATCTTCCATATCTGGTCTATTCAGATAGTAAGCCGCCATTAAGCGTGGAATGTTGTCTAAATCTTCTATGCCAGCCTTGTGTCCAGCCTTCTGATTCAATGCCATATTATTTTCCTTTATTAACTCAATAAACATAAATCATAATATGGTGATATTATCAAATAACTACCCTTCAAGATCTAGTAATAAACTAAAAAAAAGCAAAAATATCCTGCCTTTGCCTATGCATATTAGAGATGTGTACGTTATTTGGACAAGATAACTGAGAGTTACCGGCAAAAATCCTAAATTATCCACTTAATGCGCTTTTTATTTTGACCAAGTCGTAATTTTTACTGTTATTTGTGGCAAAATATATGATTATTTAAATTTTTGATTAGAACCAGTTTTTGAGAATTATTTTATTTGGAGCAATTATCAATGTCTGCCAATAAAGTTGCATATAATCCACAAGAAATCGAGCCTGAAGTACAAAAATACTGGGCTGATAACAACACCTTCCATGCAACAGAAGATAAAACAAAAGAGAAATATTACTGTCTTGTAATGTTCCCATATCCATCAGGACGACTCCACATGGGTCACGTCCGAAACTACACTATTGGTGACGTAATTGCCCGTTTCAACCGTCTGCTTGGCAAGAATGTGCTTGCCCCTATCGGCTGGGACGCTTTTGGTATGCCAGCTGAAAATGCCGCTATCAAAAACAACAGACAGCCAGGCGACTGGACATATTCAAATATCGATTACATGAAACAGCAGCTCAAATCACTTGGTCTGTCTTATGACTGGGCCCGTGAAATTGCCACCTGCCGCCCTGAATATTACAAATGGGAACAGAAGTTCTTTGGAGAACTCTACAAAAAGGGTCTTGTATACAAGAAACTTTCAACTGTTAACTGGTGCCCTGTTGATCATACTGTTCTTGCTAATGAACAGGTTGAAGACGGTTGCTGCTGGCGCTGTGGCTCAAAAGTTGAGCAGCGAGAGATCCCTCAGTGGTACCTTAAGATCACAGCTTATGCAGACGAACTGTTAAAGGATCTGGACAAGCTTGACGGCTGGCCTGAGCGTGTAAGAACCATGCAGAAAAACTGGATTGGTCGCTCTGAAGGTCTGAACATCACCTTCAAGGTTGACGGCAGTGATGATACCTTTACAGTCTACACTACAAGACCTGATACCTTCATGGGTATTACCTATATTTCAATTTCTGCAAATCACCCTCTGGTTAAAAAATGCTGTGAGAACAATCCAGAGCTTGATGCCTTCTGCAAGGAATGCCGTACTCAGAAATTTGCTGAAGCTGATATTGCCACCATGGAAAAGAAGGGTATGGCAACAGGTCTTTATGCAATCCATCCGCTAAATGGACGCAAAGTTCCTATTTATGTGGCTAACTTTGTGATTATGGATTACGGTACCGGTGCAGTTATGTCTGTTCCAGGTCACGACGAGAGAGACTACGAGTTTGCAAAGAAATACGGAATTGAAATTATTCCTGTAATTAAAGAATCAAAAGAATCAGGTGATCCTGACCTCTCAGAACATGCCTTTACCGATCACGGTATTGCCTGCCACTCAGGCGAGTTTGACGGCATGAACTTTGAGGAGGCATTCAAGGCAATTGCAGACAAGCTTGAGTCTATGGGCTGTGCAGAACGCAAGGTAAACTACAGACTTCGTGACTGGGGTATCTCCCGTCAGCGCTACTGGGGTGCACCTATTCCTATGCTCACCATTGACGAAACAGGAGAAATAGTTCCTGAGTTAGATGAGAATCTGCCAGTAGAACTGCCTACTAATGTAAAGATTGACGGTGTGGTATCTCCTCTGAAAACCGATGAGAGCTGGTATAA
>JBJEWX010000221.1:0-1900 GCA_051885275.1 Succinivibrio sp.
AGATCAGCCTGAAAATCACAGCACCTAAAACACCCCAGTAGAGAACTCTGTGGGTAAAGCCTGATTTTATACCAAACCAGGAGAATACTGCCATAATTGCAAACAGGTTGTCTACAGAGAGTGCCATTTCGAAGGCATAACCTGCAAAATATAAAGACGCAGCCTCTGGAGAAAAGTGAAAATACATAAAAATTCCAAAGCTGACACCTACAGCGACCCAGAACAGAGACCAAAAGGTGGCAGCTTTTAAAGAAATAGGTTTATCACCTCTGTGTGCCATAAGATCAATTACAAGACCTGCTAAGGCAAGAATGGTAAAGATAACAACAGACTCTGTTTCAAGCCCGATATGAGGATAGTTTTGCATTGTGTGTTCTATTAATAATAAAAGCTAAAAAGAGTTAAAAACAGAATTTTACTTGAATTTTGTCAGTATTTGTATACAAACGGATAAAATTATCAGTACTGCTTTTTTTTAAACAATAATGCCAGGTGGTACCTGGCAATTATTTTATTTAACAAAGTTATAACTCTGAAGCGGATTTCCTGATATATACCTCGATGTTGCATCTGCAAGAGGAGATGCATCAAAGCAGCTGGTTGTCCCCTTGTGACAGGTTGGTCCTTCTGGTCTTGCAAGGACAAGCAGAGTATCCTTGTCACAGTCACAAGTAATCGATCTCATATGCAGAAAATTTCCTGATTCTTCACCTTTGGTCCACAGTTTCTTTCTTTCTCTTGAAAAGAAGGTAACCATTCTGCACTCTAAGGTTTTCTGCAGAGCTTCTTTTGTCATGTAACCCATCATCAGAACCTGACCTGTCTGACAATCCTGAACAATAGCAGGCATTAATCCGCCAACCTTATCAAAGTCAAGCTCATCAATACTCTGAAAACCATGAAAATATCTAATCACGGATAACTACTCCTTTAGATTTTAAATATTCCTTTAATTCAGGAATATGAATCGTTCCCTTGTGGAAGACAGAAGCTGCAAGGGCGCCGTCTGTGTGAGCCACCTCAAAGGCCTCATAAAAGTGATCCATAGTACCAGCACCTCCTGAAGCGATTAAAGGTACCTTACATATTTCCCTTACCTTTAAAAGCTGCTCAAGATCGTAACCATTTCGCATACCATCCTGATTCATCATGTTAAGTACTATTTCACCAGCACCTCTTTTCTGAACTTCAGCAACCCAGTCAAGAGTATTCCATGAGGTAGTAACGGTTTTAGATACATCACCGGTATACTGCTTTACCTGATACTGACCGCTGTCTTTGTTAAAGTAGGTGTCAATACCAACCACAACACATTGAACTCCGAATTTGTCAGCAAGACGGGTTATGAGCTGAGGATCTGCTAAGGCAGGTGAGTTAATGGATATCTTATCTGCACCGTAGGCCAGAATGGTTTTTGCATCTTCCACAGATTTGATTCCACCTGCGACAGCAAAAGGAATATTGATAACTTCAGCCACCTTTGCAACCCAGGATTTATCGACTCTACGGTTGTCAGATGAGGCAGTGATATCATAGAAAACCAGCTCATCAGCGCCTTCATCTGCGTATCTTTTGGCAAGGTCAATAATAGATCCCATGACCTCATGGTTTCTAAACTGAACACCTTTAACAACAACGCCGTCTCTAACGTCAAGGCAAGGAATTATGCGTTTTGCCAGCATTTTACAGCCTCCTCAACTGAGAATTTTCCCTCAAGAAGTGATCTGCCAAGTACAACTGACTGAGCACCGGCTCTTGCAACAGCAGCAACATCTTCTAATGAAGAAATACCGCCTGAGGCGATAATGTCAAGATCTGGATACTTTTCTGATAACTTTTCATAAAGAGCGTTGTTTGCGCCCTGCATCATACCGTCTTTGCTAATATCAGTAACAAGAAC
>JBJEWX010000222.1:0-8263 GCA_051885275.1 Succinivibrio sp.
TCTCTTGATTCTGCCTGCAATAAGCTCCTCACTGATGTGAACATCCTTATCAAAGGATAGAGCTCTTACTCTTATCTGAGAGGCAGGACTGTATATTCCATAGCATAAGAAGCTGCCCTCATAAGAAACTACCTCAACAATATCTCCTTCTTTAATATCTCCTAAAGTAGAGGCAATCGCCTTTGAGAATACCCAAGGGTGGTGGCGTATGAGTGATCTGTCTCTGCCTTCATTGAGAATGACTCTTTTTTCTGTAAAAGAACTCATGGAAAATCCTGTAAAATGCTAATAAGTGATATATGAAAGTAGTTTTGAAAGATATAAACAAAATCATGAATTAGCAATAGCTAATCAAATGCTAATTCAAGTATAATTCTGACAAATTATAATCTGAATATGAATTTTTGTAATTATTAAATTTTGCAATAAAGTTGAGGCATAAACAGGAAAAAAATGCTAAAGCTTAATCAATTAAATTTTTCAAGAAAAGCAAAAAAGATCTTTATCTTTGTTTTTATTATCCTGGCACTTCTCTCCTACTGTTCGTATCTGGCCTTAAGATCAGATCCAGTCAGCTATATGACTGTCAGTCTTGCAGTCCGAGACATCAATAAAAAAGTCTTTGCAACAGGAACCATAGCAGGACAGACCCAGGTTGACGTGGGCGCACAGGTTTCAGGTCAGATCCTCAAGCTGTATGTGTCAACCGGAGATGAGGTCAAGCAGGGGCAGCTTTTGTGCGAGATAGACCCTAAGATACAGGAAACAGCCTTAAAGTCAGCTAAAGCTCAGATCACCATGATAGAGGCTCAGATCACCTCTAAAAAAGCTGAAATCAAAAAACTCAAGCTTGAGTATGACAGGCAGAAAAGACTGGTTTTAGCAAATGCCACCTCAAAACAGGATGCTGAGGTTGCAGAGGCTGCCTATGACATGGCCTTAGCCTCCTTAAAAGAGCTTCAGGCTCAAAAGGAAAAGGCACAGCTGTCACTTGATGATGCAAATACCAATCTTGGATACACCAAGATTAAAGCGCCAATGGATGGAACTGTATATGCAACAGTTGTATCCGAAGGCCAGACGGTTAACGCCAATCAGACAACTCCAACAATTCTGCGACTTGCAACGCTTGATCATATGAAGGTTAAAACCGAAATATCAGAAGCGGACGTGGTTAATGTAAAACCTGGTATGGAATGTACTTTTACCATTTTAGGTCTGCCTTACAGAAACTTTAAAGGCAGGCTTGAAAGAATTGATCCTGCTCCTGCCACCTATGAATCAGCAAGTGCAAGCTCCAGCTCATCTTCAAGTTCAGCATCAACAAGCTCAACTGCCATTTATTACAACTCAGACATCATTGCTGATAATTTTGACAGAACCTTACGTATAGACATGACTGCTGATGTCACCATTGAGGTGGCATCTAAAAAGGGAGTTAAGACTCTTCCTCTGACCGCGCTTCGCTCAATGGAAGAAAATGAGTGCTCAGTTTACATTCTTGAGGAGGATAAGGTTGTTGAGAAAAAGATCAAAACCGGTCTTAAGGATGATCAGTATATTGAGGTAATCTCAGGAATAAGTGACACAGACAGGGTTGTAATCGGAGATGATGTAAAGACAGCTCAGGAAGCTGCCATGAAAAATGACAGACGCAGAAAAGGTCCATTCTAATGAGCAGTGTGCTGTTAAATCTTGAGAATATCAGAAAATCCTTTGGTCAGGGGGATGCAAAGGTAGAGGTTCTTCATGGTATCAATCTTACCATCAGAAAGGGAGAGCTTGTTGCAATCATAGGTCCGTCAGGCTCTGGCAAGTCTACTCTTATGAACATAATAGGCTGTCTTGATACTCCCACACAGGGCAGCTACCGGGTAGACGGTCATGACACCTTCAACATGCTTCCAGATGAGCTTGCCTCACTGCGCCGCGACTTTTTTGGTTTTATTTTTCAGCGTTATCATCTACTAGGGCATCTTGATGCTGCTGAAAATGTCCAGGTACCGGCTATCTATGCTGGAACAAGAAGGGACAAGCGTGAGGATAATGCCAAAAAACTGCTAGGAATGCTAGGGCTTAGTGAGAAAGTCCAAAACCGGCCCTCTCAGCTCTCAGGCGGTCAGCAGCAGAGAGTTTCTATTGCCAGGGCTCTGATGAATGGTGGGCAGATCATTCTGGCGGATGAGCCTACAGGTGCTCTTGATTCAAAATCAGGCAGTGAGGTGATGCAGATCCTCACTGATCTGAATTCAAAGGGCCACACGGTAATTCTGGTAACTCATGATCCTAAGATAGCAGCTCATGCCCACAGAGTTATTTCTATTCGTGACGGTATAATTGAATCTGACACTCTCAATGAGGGGGTTCCTGATCATCAGGATATTGCTCAGAAGACAGAGAAAATCCATTTTTCAAGACGTACCATCAATTCTTTTAGAGCCTATGTTGATCGCTTTAAAGAGGCTTATACCATGGCAATTAGAGCTATGATCTCAAACAGAATGAGAACACTGCTTACAATGCTGGGTATCATCATCGGCATCATGTCCGTAGTCTCTGTGGTTGCCCTTGCGAGAGGTGCCTCCGACAAGATTATTGAAAATATCTCCTCTATGGGTACTAATACCATCACAATTATGCCTGGTGAGAAGATGGGTGATATGAGATCTGGAAGAGTAAGAACTCTCTCCATAAAAGATATCAAGGCTTTAAAAGGACAGCCTTTTGTGGATTCTGCCTCGCCTACAGTTCAAAAATCAGGAATGGTCCAAAAGGAGAATATTGAGGCTACAGCCACAGTGATGGGTGTCTCTGGCGAGTACTTTAGAGTTTATGGAATGGAGATTGAAAAAGGTCGTCTCTTCAGTGAGGATGAGGCTGATCTTTCCCCACAGATCGGTATTATTGACTACAATACCAAAAGAACCTTTTTCCCTCATACTGATCCTATAGGCAAGCGACTGATTGTGCAGGGGCAGCCTATTACTGTAATAGGTCTTTTAGTTGATAAGGAGGTTGCCTTTAGACCTCAGGACAACCTTTATATCTACACTCCATACAGTACCATGATGAATAGAATCGTAAAGCAGAACTATATCTCATCAATCATTGTAAGGATCAAAGACAGTTTTGAGCCTGCAGTTGCGGAAGCTTCAATAATTTCACTGCTGAAGAACCGGCACGGACGAAAGGATTTCTTTATCATGTCCTCTGATACGATTATGAAATCCATAAATCAGGCAACCGGAACCTTCACATTGTTAATATCTGCAATAGCGGTTATCTCTCTGGTTGTGGGAGGTATTGGCGTGATGAATATCATGCTGGTATCTGTAACGGAAAGAACCAGGGAGATTGGAATACGTATGGCAGTGGGCGCAAGAAGATCTGATATTATGACGCAGTTTTTAATTGAGTCTGTGACAGTATGTCTTGTAGGTGGAATGTTAGGTGTGGTTTTGTCAGTGTTCGCAGGCTACATGATGATGCTATTTGCACCGCAGGTACCAATGTCCTTCTCGGTTGCCTCAATTGTGGTAGCGGTGCTTACATCATCTATAATTGGAATAGTGTTTGGTTATATGCCAGCCCGATCAGCAGCAAGGCTGAATCCTATCGATGCGCTTGCAAGAGAATAAAGGAGTTTGAAATGTCTTTAACAAAAAAAGTACAGGCTAACACCAAGGATTTTGAAGATCTCTGCGGTGTTGATCCTCTTGTAAACATCTTTAAGGAACTTGTCTCCTTTGATACTAAGGCAGATCCTGCCTCAAAGACTGTACCCTCAAGTGTCGGTCAGTTAAGATTCGGCGCCTATCTTGTGTCCTGCATAAATGAGATTGGTTTTCCTGTCATTCAGGATAAAAAGGGTGTGGTAACTGTGACGGTTCCTGCAAGTGAGGGCTGTGAAAAAGCCAAAAGACTGTGTCTGCTAGCTCACATGGATACAGCCCCGGACTGCAGCGGAGCTAATATTAACCCCCATCTGGTTAAAAGCTATCAGGGCGGCGAGATTGAGCTTAAAAATGGTCTTGTTTTAAATGATGCAATCTGTCCAAATCTTAATAACCATATCGGTGAGGATATCATTGTTACTGACGGCAGTACTCTGCTTGGAGCGGATGATAAGGCAGGTATCAGTATTCTTCTGCATCTTCTGCATAATCTTAAAGTAAATCCAGAGATTAAACATGGACCTTTAAAAATAGTTTTTTCCGTAGATGAGGAAATAGGTCTGTCCTTTACACATCTTGATGTTTCTTCTATTGACTGCGACTATGGAGTGACTGTAGATGGTACTGCCTTAGGTGAGTTTGATACTGCCACCTTTAATGCCTACGGGGCAACTGTAAAGTTCAAAGGACTGTCAGTGCACACGGCGGTAGCCTACAAGACTTTAAAAAATGCCATAACCATGGCAGATGATTTTATGCAGATGCTGCCACGGGACGAAAAACCTGAGAATACCAGGGATGAGGAGGGCTTTTATCATATTCACAAAATTGAAGGCACAACAGAGAGTGCCAGAATCAATATGATAATTAGGGACTTTTCAAAGGAGGGAATGCAAAAACGTCTTGACTATCTTAAGAGTACTGTAGCCTTTCTTGAGCAGAAATACGGTCAGGGCAGTGTAGAGCTGGATATTAAATTCCAGTATGCCAACATGGAAAAGGTTTTAAAGGATAATCAGGATTTTCTTGATATCTGCAGGGCTGCATTTAAAGACGCCAGGGTACAGGTTATAGAGAATAAGGTTCGCGGAGGCACAGACGGATCTAATCTGTCTAACGCGGGATTGCCAACTCCTAATATCTTTACAGGAGGACTCAACTGTCACGGTCCTTATGAGTGCCTGCCAGTAGGTGCCTTTAACAAGGCTTACTCGGTAATTAGCGCTTTAGTTCAGAGATTAAGCAGTGTAGACAGATAGCATTAGAAGACAGAGAATATGGCATTAGTATTAGTAACAGGCGCTAAGGGGCAGTTAGGATCATACCTTACTTATGATCTGCTAGTTGCAGGTTATAAGGTTCTCTCCTGCTCACATGAGGATCTTGATGTGACAGACGAGAGTGCTGTGGCCTCTCTTTTTGAATCTGTAACTCCTGATCTTGTGATAAACTGTGCTTCCTTTAATGATGTGGAACGATCTGAAGAACAGTCTCATCTTGCATATGCAGTAAATGCTCTAGGGCCTAAGTATCTGTCCTTGTGCTGTGCTAAAAAATCAGTACCTCTTATTCACATCTCATCTGACTATGTCTATGACGGCAGCAGAAACTGCGCTCACACTGAGGATGAAAAGCTTATTACCAACTGTGAATTTGGAAAAAGCAAACTTTACGGGGAGAGATTTATTATAGAGTCGGCCTGTCCTTATGTGATTATAAGAACCTCATGGTTATTCTCGCTTACAGGAGACAACCTCCTTACAAGAATCTTAAATGAGATTAAGGCTAATGACAGACTGTGTATTTATGAGCATGAAGTATCCATTCCTACACCTGCAAGGGCTCTGTCAAAGGCGCTTACTGATATCGCAAAGCTTATCACTGAAACTGATTTTTCTGACTACGGAATATACAACTATGCCTCAACAGAGGCTATAGGCTATGCTGATTTTGTGGAGGCGGTAGTAAATAAGCTTGGGGAGCTTGGACTTTTAAAACACTCTCTTAGGATTGAGAGAACCGCAGTTAAGAATAAAAAGCTAAAAGCTCAAAGACCTGCTGATTCTTCAATGGATACAGGCAAAATATCAAGAACCTTCAGTCTGACAATGCCTAATTGGAGAGAGTGTCTGAAAGAGGAGCTTGGAGAACTTAGAGAATGTTAAAAGGAATAATGTCAAGGATAGCGGGAATTCTTTTTATATCATTGTCGCTTTCGTCCTGTTCACTTTTGTTTACGGATTATAAAGAGCCTGTTTTCCCAATGGTAACCTCGTACAGGGAGGTAGGTCTGTTTACAGGGAAATCACTTGAAGCTGACTATTACACAATGTTTAAAGATGACTATCTGACTGATGCTGTAAAAAAAGCTCTTTTGAATAATTACAATCTGTCAGTATCCTATCTGAATCTGCAAAAAGCTCTGCTGTATGTTGATATTAGCTCAAGTGACAGGCATCCTAGTGCAAACGCTTCATTAGGAGCACAGACAAAAAGAGCTCTTGATTATCATGACAGCACCCACAAGAGTTCTAATTCCTCTTTATCACTGTCCTATCAGCTTGATCTTTTCGGAAAGATCGAAGCTCAGAATGAAAGTGCCAAAGAGCAGTACAGAGCTTCAGTCTATGACTATCTTGCAATGCGTCTGACGGTAATTGAAACCACTGCAAAAGCCTACTGGCAGTATGCTTACGCAAAAGAGGCAGTTGAACTTGGACATGAGGATCTCATGGATTCTGAGGTTAGGCTCAAGCTTGTGGACAGCAAATTTGCTGCAGGAGCAGCAGACAGCCTTGATCTAGACAACGCCAGGATCAACCACTTAAAAGTTAAGACTGCTCTGGAAGAACGGTACGCAGAGCTTGAAAAGGCAAGAACAGCGCTTGATACGGTCATGGGAACTACTGCTAATATTGAGTGTTTAATCTCAAGATTAGACAGTGCTCAGATCCCGGATTTTTCTCTTGATTTACCCTCTTCGCTTTTATCAAAGAGACCTGACTTAATGAGAGATGAGGCGCTGTTAAAGGAAGCCTATGCCAGCTACAATCAAAAAAAGATGGCTTTCTTTCCTGACTTTACTTTCTCGGCTGCTGCAGGGGCTGGCGATACTCAGAGCTTTGCTAGGTTTTTATCAAACCCAGTTGGAACTTTAGGGGCTGCAGTTACTCTTCCTTTTTTAAACTTCAACAAGCTTAATCTTGAGAGAAAGAGCAGTTTTAAGGATATTGAAATTGCAGAGGCAAATTTTGTCTCAGACTATATCAAGGCGGTGCAGGAGGTGTATGATTTGGTAACAGAAGTCAAACTCTACCGCACAAATCTTAAAACTCTCAAACACGCCTATGCTCTTAGTGTGAAAAATTATCAGAGATATAAGTTAAGATACGAGTCAGGCTTAGTTGAGCTTACTGATTTTTTATCTTCGGCAGATACCATGCGTAATGCTAAAATCAGCTATCTGATGGCAAAGAGAAACAACCTTGAGGCTACAGTCTCTTTAATGACAGCCTTAGGTGGTGGTATTCTTTCAGATACAGATCCTGACTCTCTTGTATGGCAGTAGAAATATTTGGTAGGTGGTTATGTTAACTTTGAGTTCCTGGAATGTAAACGGTATTAGAGCTGCAAGCTCTAAAGAAGGTTTTGACTGGTTTAAAAACACCAACTATGACATCATTGGATTTCAGGAAACAAAGGCTAATGCTGATCAGCTGTCAGATGATCTTAAAATTAAAGACGGATATCAGAGCTTTTTCTGTTCCTCGACAGTGAAGAAAGGCTATTCAGGAACAGCAGTTTTTACTAAACAAGCTCCGATAAATGTTGAGCTAGAATTACCGGATCCTAACTTTCAGGGAGAGGGCAGAATTGTTCATCTTGAGTTTGAAAAATTCCATTTTTTCAATGGATATTTTCCAAATGGCGGTGCTGCAATATTAGATGACTTTGGAAGACCAACCGGAGAGTTTAAAAGAGTTCCCTACAAGATGGGATTCTTTGACTGCTTTTTTGAATATGCGCAGAAGCTACGCAAGGACAAGCCTATTGTCGTATGCGGAGATTTTAATATCGCCCATAAAGAGATAGATCTTGCAAGACCAAAACTCAACGTGAAAAATACCGGTTTCCTCCCTTGCGAACGCGAATTTTTAGATAGATTTGTTGCTGCAGGATACATAGATACTTTCAGACATGTAAACGGAGATGTAAAAGACTGCTACAGCTGGTGGTCATATAAAACCTTTGCAAGACAAAAGAATGTAGGGTGGCGTATTGATTACTTCTTTGTTTCAGATGAACTCAAAGACAATATTGTAGATGCAAAAATTGAATCTGAGGTTACTGGCTCAGATCATTGTCCTGTCACATTAGTCCTTGATATTTAATACATGATTTGCAGAAAAGCTTTTACATGCTGTGCAGCTATGAGTATTAAGTATTCCATCGTTTTTCAAACGATCCTGCCTGATGTTGACTAACCTGGCAGGATCTCATAAAGATTAGCAAGATCTCCACCATTTCTATATGATTAAATTCCTGTGTTAAAATCTTATACAGAAACAGTAAGAGGCGTTTATGAAAAA
>JBJEWX010000223.1:0-8235 GCA_051885275.1 Succinivibrio sp.
CAGCTCCACAGCACTGGGGGAAATGGAGACCCCATTCTTAAAAGCCATCAATTCTCTCCCAGTCCTCAATTGCAGTATCTAGGGTTCTGATAAAGGTCTGTCTGTCAGTTGAGGTTACCGCAGTGATCCTTTTTAGTGACTGAGCAGTAAGGGCCGTTACACAGGGCAGCGCAAAAGCCATATTGTCATGAACACTGATACAGTCTGCTGTAATACCAGCTCCGCCGCCTGAATCTAAGCCTGCAACCAAAAGTACTTTAGGTCTTGAAAAATCAGTCATTGTATTTTGCCTTGAGTTTACGGTTTAAACGAATAGGACAAAAGCGTGGGCCACACATAGAACAGAAGGCAGGCTCATGGGATTTTGAGCACTCCTCTGGCATCTGAGCACGCCAGACATCATATGCGTTTTGAGGATCTAGGGACAGGGCGAACTGATCGAACCATCTAAAATCTGCTCTTGCCTGTGCCATCGCATCATCTCTTTGTCTGGCACCTGGCAATCCCTTTGCAAGATCAGCTGCATGAGCTGCAAGCTTGTAGGTGATAAGGCCGGTCTTCACATCATTTTCAGTAGGAAGGGCAAGGTGCTCTGCAGGAGTTACATAGCAGAGCATTGCAGTACCGTAGGAAGCAATCATAGAGCCGCCAATTGCTGAGGTAATGTGATCATAACCTGGGGCAATATCAGTTACTAACGGTCCTAAGGTGTAAAAAGGAGCATTGTTGCAGTATTTTTCCTGCAGGATCTGATTCTCATAAACCTTATCCATAGGAACATGGCCTGGCCCCTCAATAAAACACTGAACACCAGCCTCATAGCAGCGCTTTGCAAGAATACCGATATTCTCAAGCTCTCCGTACTGAGCCTTGTCACAGGCATCAGCTATACAGCCAGGACGCAGACCATCACCTAAAGATAAGGCCACATCATAGTCATGGCAGATTTCAATTAGCTCATCAAAATGCTCATAAGCAAGATTTTCTGAATCTGTATTAAGCATGGCACTTGCCATGATAGAGCCGCCTCTTGATACAATTCCCAAAGTACGCTTTGCAGCATGAGGCAATAGTGAGGAGAGCAGACCTGCATGAATGGTAAAGTAATCCACCCCCTGTCTTGCCTGATCAATTACAGTATCCCTAAAAAGCTCCCAGGTTAAAAGGTTTACATCCCCATGAGCTCTGTCTAAAGCCTCATACACAGGAACAGTACCAATTGGAACTGGTGAGGCTCTTAAAATAGCTTTTCTAAGGCCGGTTAAATCGTCAATACCAGTTGAAAGATCCATTACGGTATCAGCGCCGAATTTTAAGGAGAGTCTGAGCTTTTTAATCTCCTCATCAAAACCAGAGGATAGAGAGGAGGCTCCGATATTGGCATTAACCTTTACCGAGAATTTTTTACCAATAATCATTGGTTCGCATTCTGGGTGATTGATATTTGCAGGAATTACCGCGGTTCCCTTTGCAATTTCCTCTAATACGCTCTCTTTTGTGAAAGCCATTTTGTCAGGATCACTGCTAAAAGATTCACGGATTGCGACGTATTCCATGTGAGGGGTGCACTCACCTGCCTTTGCTCTGTCTAAGATGGTTTTCCTGACTTTTCTTGCATCACCGTCAATCACATATGGAGCAAAGCTTTCTGAGATTTTTGGAAGAACCTTAGCGTTAGTGTCAGATCCTTCAACCGTTGAAACCAGGACACTTTTAGAATTAGAAAGATTGATTCTGTTAAATGGAACTTTAATATCTGAAGATTGCCCCTCAATATGTATTCTTTCAATATCAGGGGTAAAGATTTGATTGTCTGTCTTATGAGCCATTTTTAGCATGTTCCAAAGTTAAAAAAAACTATGCATGCCGAAAATGACCTTGTTTCCTACGCTAGCATTAACTAGATCAGGTAAAACGGATTCTGAATTAACAGTCTCAGCCCTAAGGCACTCCGACAAGCATATTCATTATGAAACTTGCAAAAATAAAACTCAAGACCAACTGCAAGATAATTTAAGAGTGCACTCTAAATTGAGAGCTGTGTGTCAGAGTTACAATCAGACCAAGGCATTTTCTAAAAGTCTGTTGATCCTCTCTAAATCCTCTTTGGTATCAACTCCTGTCTCAGGTGGCTGTGCGCAGACTCCAACTGCAACTGACATACCGTTCTGCATCAGACGCAGCTGTTCTAATGACTCTGCTTTTTCAAGCGAACTCTGAGGCATCTTTGAATACTTCAGTATGGTACCTGCTCTGTAGGCATATATTCCCACATGATGATAATGCTCATGCTCTAAAGCAGTGATATCTCCCTTTTTGAAATTGTCTCGCTCATAAGGGATTGGTGCTCTTGAAAAGTACAGAGCTCTGTTGGATTTATCAAAGACAACCTTTACACAGTTTGGATCAAATACATCTTTGACATTGTCAATCTTAAAGCACAGAGTTGCCATATCACATGAAGAGCTCAAAAGCAGAGCGGCAACCTGTTTTATATGCTCAGGATTGATTAAAGGCTCATCACCCTGGACATTTACCACCACAGTATCCTCACTTATCTGCATTTTTTCTATCATCTGTGCCAGTCTGTCAGTACCGCAGCTGCAGTCTGTAGAGGTCATGCAGATTTTAACCCTGTCCATGCCTTCTAAAGCTTTCTCAACTCTCTCATCATCAATGCAGGCAACTACCATTGAGGCATCTGATTTTAAGGCCTGAGCACAGACTCTTTTAATCATTGGCACTCCACCTACTAAAGCTAATGGTTTACCTGGAAATCTTGTGGATGCAAAACGGGCTGGAACCGCTACGATATACTCTGACATAATACCTACTTCTTTTTAGTTACTTTTATGAGCTTCCCTATTGCTGTTCTTCAAAGCTTGAATCTTTTCAATAAGCTTCTGATAGAAAGTATCCGGAAGATGAGCCTCTACACCTAATACAAACAGATTGCCAAGATTACAGTCTGCGTACTTGACCGCATCTTTTGCAGTCATGATAACCGGCATCTTCTGGCTAATCTCTCTTAAGACATTCAGGGAAATCTCTCTATGATCCAAAACACTAAGCTTCTGACCGATGTGATAGCCGCACTGTTCTACTGTATGATACACCCTGGCTGGATTGCCAATACCTGCTAAAACAGCAACCGTACAGCCTTTTTGCAGATAATCATGTCTTGCCTTTTTATTAAAAAAGCTTTCAAGAGAAACGGCATTGTTTGGTATTAGGTTCATGGAGTAATACTGATTGTTGTCACTGATGCCGTTTATCACAGCAAAATCTGCGCTTTTAAGATGCCATTTACCTTCACGTAGAGGACCTGCAGGCAGCAAAAGTCCGTTTCCAAGCTTTCTTTTTCCGTCAATTACCACAATTTCAATATCTCTGCACAGAGAATAATGCTGAAGCCCATCATCAGTGATAATCAGATCAACCCCGAGTTTCTCAAGATAACGCGCCCCTCGTTCGCGGTTTGGATCAACCACTACAACAGCATCCTCAATAGCTGACAGTCTGATTAAAAGCGGTTCATCCCCAGTATGCCGGTAATCAGAGGCTTTAGTTACAATAAGCGGATAACTGTCAGATTTGCCCCTGTATCCTCTAGATAACAGACCAACTTTAAAACCTGCCTTTGACAGACTGTTTATAATGGCAATACAAAGAGGAGTTTTTCCAGTTCCGCCCACACTGATTCCACCTGCAACTATTACAGGTATATTCACTTTTGTCTTCTTTAAAAAACCGCGTCTGTATAAAACACGTCTAAGAGAGGACACCGCCCAAAAAAGTATGCTAAAAGGGAAAAGCAGAATAATTACAGGCAGTGAACGGACGCTTAGCTTTTGGTACCAGATTTTATCTTCAAATGACATATTCTCTTTCTTTTATCAAAAGACAGCTAAAAGACTGTCTTTACTGCTTAGATAAACTGACAGCTAAAACCGGTCTTTTGGTTTTACTCATTTACCACGTATCTGAAAAATCTCTTTACAGGATCTATTTTCAGCGGTTTTGGGTCAAGAACTTTCCAGGATTTGCTTGATTCATCTAAATACAGTCTGTAGGTAGTCTGAGCATTTGCCACCTCCTCTTTAACAAAAGAGGCAATCATCACATCTTCGGTAAGATTATCAAGATACTGAGAGAGCTTAACCGAGAAGGTGATATCAATACAGCTTAAACCTTCAACTACAAAAGGATAAGTGCTTCTGACTATCTCTTTTACCTCAAGATTACCTAAAATTGCCTTTGAGATTTCATAATACTTAGAGGGAGAGAGAGTTCTGTTCAGCTGAGGAGAGAACTCTAAAATATAGCCATAGCAGGTAGAGACTCCTCTGAATGGAAACTTTACAGGAAAGGAGGCCTCTTTCATGCTTAAAAGATTACGTTTTCTTAACAGTTCCGCATAATCCAAAAGTTTTTTCTGATAGGAGTCTTTAATCCCAAAGTAGGACTTTGCGTTTTTTGGATTTGCAAAATCAACAAGAACAATTGGAGGTTTTACAGTCCCATCAACAGTTGAAGCGCCAGGCAGAGGAAGATATACATTCTGCTTTGAAATTTCATTGTTGATAGCTTCAATGAGATTTTCAGAGGAAGGAACGGATTTATCCTGACAGGCTGATAGGATCACTGCCAGACTGATATATGTCAGCAAACATTTAAAAACATGCATAAGTCGCATATTTACACCTTCATGTTTATTTTATGTGACTAATCACTTCAGTCACTTATTTGTACAGGCCCTTATTAGTATGAAGCGGATCAGACATCATTCGGTCAGATATGAGTACACCCTTTTGAATGTGCCCTACTCCTAAAAACAGGCCCTCAGTTCTAATCTGTATAGTTTGAGAATATTCTATTGTGCATCCTTCAAACTTGCAAGATTCAAGACCGCTCTGCCTTTGCCCCTGACATAAAAGCACCGCTTTTTCATAGGGAATATCTATTGACGGAAGATAATTCATTGCCTTATCAATAGGTATCAAAAAGGAGTCAAGCTCACTAAAATCTGTAAAATCCTCTCTTTCATCTGCAAGCTTCTGTATCTGCTCTAAGGTATGCATTGTACCTTTTGGCAGCCCGTCCACCTCTATTCTCCTGAGCATTGTCACATGAGCTCCACAGCCTAAAGCCTGACCTATATCCTCAACTAGGGTTCGAATATAAGTGCCTTTTGAACAGTATACTTCAATGGTAAAACTGTCCTGTGTCTTCTCTATTAGATTTATATAAAAAATCTGCACCTGACGCTTAGGAACCAGAACCTCCTTTCCTGAACGGGCGTATTTATAAAGAGGTCTGCCGTCAACCTTAATGGCTGAATACACGGGAGGCACCTGTGTTATTGTTCCAATAAACCCTGGAATAACATCCTCGATCCTTGATATCTCATCATTTAGAGGATTAGTCTGCACAACCTCTCCCTCAGCATCACCGGTACTGGTTACTACTCCAAGTTTTCCTCTTGCAATATATTTTTTTGAACCCTCAAGAAAATATGAGGAGAATTTGGCTGCCTGTCCTAAACAGATAGGCAAAAGTCCTGATGCTAAAGGATCCAGTGATCCTGTATGCCCGCCCTTCATTGCTCTGTATATTCCGCGAACTTTTGTTAAGGCTAAAGCTGAGCTTATGCCTGATGGCTTGTCTAATAAAAAAATTCCATCTACATCTCTTTTAGGAGCTCTTCTTGATTTATCAGGGATCTGGTTGGTTTTACACATTTTTTACATTCTGTTTTTTTATAATTTTAATAGTTCATGAGAAACAACTACTGAATTTTGCTCAAGTTTTTAAGATATCCTATCTTAACAGTTCAGCGAGTATGAGCACGCAGTAAGGTCAAAGCATTTATTTTAGGAATAAGCTTAACTCATCTTTGATAACGCTCTTAACTATTTCCTTCAGCTTTATTATAGCAGAACCAGAGAGATGCCTAAATGCCTTAAGGAACAAAGGAAAGAATAACTTTAATGCTTATCTTTGCCTCTTATCCCAAGAACACACCTAAAATTCTTCAGCTATACCAAAGTCTGCTCTTCATAGATATTTACCTGTATTTGCGCTTTATCCATGTTTATTAAGATCAAATTTATTAAGATCAAAGCACAAGATTTGACCGATCTTAGCTTAAAGGCTTGAGACCCTTTTAAAATATGCTCTTACATCTTGAATGTAATATGGATTTTCTATAAAATGTCTATCGATCTATGGGGGTTTTCGGTCCTCGCGTACTTGATGAGGGTTCAACAGGTCAGGTCCGGAAGGAAGCAGCCAGGGTTCTTATTCAAGGTACCGCGATGTGGTTGATGCCCCCACCTAACTTCTAGAAAGATTATGAATTCTGCTTCACCATCCTACTCAAGTCTTCAGGAGCTGATCGTTTCAGATCAGATTAGTCGAGACAAATCCGTCAAGGTGATGTCCTTTATTCTGAAACTCGAATCTCCTGCAAGTTATGGCACCCCCGCAATCTATATGATGACAAGGCCTAGGGGTTTTGGCCTTTCTCTTTTGACTAATGCAACAGAAAGGATCCTAAAACGAGAGGCTGATATCCTCGGTAAAATTGAAGATGATGGACTTTTAAAACAGATCCCCTTCCGTCATACCCTGATTGTGGATTTTAAAAAGATTAAGGGAAGAGATCCTAAAGAATTTAAAAAGAGTCTTTTAGATACTATTCAGGAACTTTTCTGGCTTCATCATATTGAAAGTCATACAGATCCTTATATTACTCCTAAAGCCTATTTCACAAGACTAATTGAAGAACTTTTTAAAAAACATCAGGAGCCTATGGCGGTTCTGATTGACAACTACGATCAGCCCCTAAACATCGCCTCGATGATGGACAGCAGCGAAATGCGCATTGAGTCTGTCTGTATCTATCTTGATATGCTCAATGTGCTTAAGTATTCTGATAAATCGGTAAAATGGTGCCTTATCACAGGTCACACAAAATTTGCCCTGGCCTCAGAGTACTCAGAAGGTCTGCCTGTAATTTCAGATCTTACAACCGATCCTTCCTTTGAAAGCATGTTCGGCTTTTCAAAGACTGAAAGCGGGGTTATTTTTAAATCAAAACTTGAGAAATTCGCAAGTGATCTTAATGTCAGTTTCAATGAGTATCTTGATATTCTTGAGCGCTGCTATGGCGGTTTCTGCTTTTCAGATAATCTTGTAAAAATGATCTGCCCTGCAAGTATCTCACATCTGATTCAGAGTAACGGAAAACTGCTGCCCTACTCAGCATCAGGCAAATACAGCTTTTTACGCTATGCTCTAAAAAACAACAGGTTTGATGATTTTTCATGGCTTTACGGTAAGGATGGACAGGATCCGCTCTATGCCGACAGCATTGATGCTACTCTCTCTGGTAAACAGATTGGTTCTTTACTTATTCAGCTTGGTTTTGCAACCAGATCACGCGTGCTAGTGAACAGTGATGAGGGCTATACCACCTGGAGATACCGCTACGATTTTCCAAATCTTGATATGAAAATGACCTTTAACCTGATTACAGGCCTTGCACCAGGTGATATGGCAACACAGGAGCTTGATCTTACAGCTCCGCTTAATGAAGAGGAAAACTGATCATGGCTATTGCTTTTTTTGATATGGACGGAACCATTATCAACGGTGATACAAACGATCTTGTTATGGGGAAGCTGAAAACCACCGGGCTTATTGATGAGGCTTTTATCAGAAAACTAGAAAGCTTTGAGGAAACCTTCTACCGTGGCTGTCTTGATATCTACGCATTTATGCGTTTTGCCTCTGCGCCTTTTAAAGATATGAGCGCAAAACAAAGAGATGATCTTTTAGCCTCCGTCGTAAAAGAGGTGATCCTACCTAGGGTGTACCCGGGTGCCTTAAGGACCATCGAGTTTCATAAGACAAACCACGATGTGATAGCAATTGTAACCTCTACTGCAGATTTTTTAGCTAAGCATGTGGCAGGTCTGCTTGGGATTGATAATGTCATTGCAACCCCAATTGAGTGCGTGGATGGAAAAGTAACGGGTAACATTGTGGGAGAGCCAGCCTACAAGGAGCTTAAGGTCACCAAGATAAAACAGTTTGTTCAGGAAAAGGGATTAAGTCTTGATGGCGCTTATGCTTACGGTGACAGCATCAATGATGTGCCTATGCTTCTTCTTTGCAGCCATAAGATTGCTGTAAATCCAAATGAGAAACTCTTAAACGATCCGGTTTTTG
>JBJEWX010000224.1:0-1884 GCA_051885275.1 Succinivibrio sp.
GTGTTTCAACTTCCATGAACATATGCTCATTCATGTACTTTCTGATAAAAGAAACAACCTTAGTACGGATTTCAAAGGTACGACGGGAATTCTCATTTGCAATAAGATCAACATAACGCTGACGGCAGCGGGCTTCCTGATCGGTCAGTCCATGGAATTTCTCAGGTAGAGGTCTTAAGGACTTTACAAGTAGTCTTAAGGCACTGACATGCAGACTGAGTTCACCGGTCTTTGTCTTAAAAGCGTAACCTGTAACACCAACAATGTCACCTAAATCAAGTTTTTTGAAAACATCCTGATATACTCCTTCTGGCAGATTGTCTCTTGCAACATAGATCTGAATCCTGCCACCCATGTCCTGCAGAGTTGCAAAAGAAGCCTTACCCATGACACGTTTTGTCATTACTCTACCAGCGATGGTATAGGTATTCTTTTCTTTTTCTAATGTTTCCTCATCCTTATCTGAACAGGCTTTTACAATATCTGATGAAAAAGCATCTCTGCGAAAATCGTTTGGATATGCTTGCCCCTGCTGGCGGAGAGCCTCTAGTTTTTCACGGCGCTCACGCATCACATTATTTAAATTCTCAGCAGCAACAATGTTTTCTTGTGACATTTTTATTTTCCTACTTAATTTAGGTTAAAGACCTGACTTTAAACTTGCCTCAATAAACTGGTCTAAATCGCCGTTCAGCACTTTCTGGGTATCACGGCATTCAACACCTGTTCGTAAATCTTTTATTCTAGAATCATCTAATACGTAAGATCTGATCTGACTGCCCCAGCCAATATCTGATTTACTATCTTCAATCTCTTTTTGTGCGCTCCTGCGCTTTTCTAGTTCGAGAGTATACAGTTTCGCTCTTAACTGTTTCATTGCCTGATCTCTGTTCTGAAACTGAGATCTTTCATTCTGACAAGAAACAACTATTCCAGTTGGTTCATGCGTTATTCTTACAGCTGACTCGGTTTTATTAACGTGCTGACCACCTGCACCTGATGATCTGTAAACATCAATCTTCAGACCTGCAGGATTGATTTCAACTTCAATGTTGTCATCAATCTCGGGATATACGTAAGCAGAACAGAATGAAGTATGACGCCTGTTGTTTGAATCAAAGGGAGACTTTCTTACAAGACGGTGCACTCCGGTTTCTGTTCTGAACCATCCGTAAGCATGTTCACCTTCAATTCTCAGTGTAGCAGACTTGATTCCTGCAACCTCACCATCTGACAATTCAGTTACCGTTACAGTAAAACCATGCTTTTCACCAAATTTGGTGTACATTCTCATCACCATCTCAGCCCAGTCCTGAGCCTCTGTTCCACCAGATCCTGACTGAATATCAATATAGCAGGGATCATTATCATTTGGACCTGAGAACATTCTCTCAAGCTCTAGGTGCTCAAGTTCCCTTTCAAGACGCTCTGCCTCCTGAACAGCCTCCGAGGCAAGTTCTTCATCATTCTCTTCCCTTGCCATCTCATCTAGGGTAAGCAGATCATCAAAACCCTGATATAGCTTTTTAAAATTTGCTACTACCGCGGTCAATGACTGTCTTTCTTTTCCTAATTCTTGAGCTTTCTGAGGGTCATCCCAAAGCTTTGGATCTTCTAAAAGGCCGTTAACTTCTTCTAGCCTTTCTATTTTTGCCTGCAGGTCAAAGATACCCCCTTAAGGAATCCGCTCTTTCCTTTAGAGAGGCGACCTGATCTTTTATGGAGATGGTTTCTAACACTTTATTTCTCGTTATATTCTGAAAATTAAATTCAGATTATATCAGAAGAATAACATATATACAGCGTTTGACTCATTTTAGAATTCCTTTTTATGGCAAAACAGTCTGACCGTATCAGATCACATTTTGCCAAAGGTTAAAAAAT
>JBJEWX010000225.1:0-8164 GCA_051885275.1 Succinivibrio sp.
CCTTAAGTGAGCAGGGTGTTACCCATGAGGTTATCCCTCCTTACTTCTCAGTAAAAGAAGTTGTGCTTCCATTTGCCAAGTTCCCAGGCTCAGATCCTCTCTTAGGACCTGAAATGAGATCAACCGGTGAAACTATGGGTACTGCTTCAACCTTCCCTGAGGCATATGCCAAGTCTCAGCTTGCAGCTAAAGCCCCTGTACAGAGAAGCGGTACTATCCTGCTCTCTATTAAGAAGTCAGATCAGGACAGACTTCCTGCTTTAGGTAAACTCTTAGTTGAGGCCGGCTTTAAGCTTGAGGGAACCTTAGGTACCTGCAATGTGCTAAGAGCCGCAGGACTTGAGTGTGTTCACGTTAACAAGGTTTATGAAGGTAGACCTAACCTGCTTGATTTTATCAAGTCAGGTCGCTACAGCTGGGTTATCAACACAACTGAAGGAAGACAGTCGGTTGAGGATTCAAGATCACTTAGAAGAAGCTGTCTGCGCTACGGCATCTACTACACCACAACCTTGAATGCTGCCTTTGCATGTATTGAAGCTGTAGGGGCTGATGAGTACGCCTCAGTTCATTCTCTGCAGGAACTGCACAAAATGGTAGCTGATAAATATGCTAAATAGTTAGTATCATCTATCCTCCTAAAATGCCTCCAAAAGTTATGCTTTGGAGGCATTTTTGTTCTTTGTCATACTCACAATTGAAATTCTATAGAAAGAGATCTTCAATTTTTTTTATAATTCTTTTCTCAAAACTTATTAAAATCCCTTCAAATTTGCATCAATATGGTGATTTTGTAGATTTTTTTCCATTGTTTCCTATACTTAAGATAAGAAAATCTCTAAAGGTAGGTAAATAAAATGATCAAAATCAGAAAAGCTAGACCTGAGGATTTATCAATTTTGAACAATCTTGCTGAAAAACTTATTCCAAACCAGTTTAAAAGCGTTCTTAATACTGCTCAAATTGATTTTATGCTTGATAAGTTTTATTCTCAGAAAGCGCTGCAGGACGCAATAAACAGTGGTAAAGACTACTTTATTGCAAGTTACAACGGAGAAGATACCGCCGTAGCTTCGGTTATCCAACAGGGGCCTGATCTTTTCCTTATGCAGAAGCTTTATGTTGAAGGCAAAAATCAGGGAAAGGGGGTCGGCACAGCACTGTTTAACCATATATTGAATTATGTAAAAGAGAAACACCCTACCCCATGCACCGTTGAGCTTCTTATAAACAAACACAATCCAGGTCTTGATTTTTATATCAAGCGTGGAATGAAAAAGATTAGAGATACTGGTCTTGATATGGGTGACTTCTTTATAAATGAAGAGGTTTATTCAATACAAATAGGTTAACCATAGATAATACATCCTCTTTTAAATTAAATGTCCCTGCGTTCTGGGACATTTTTCATATTTACTATCTAATCTTGCGAAAATTTATTCTTCAATATTTGTCATTTTGGATCATTTTTAATAGCCTTTTGCGATCAATTTAAGTGCACCAGCCTTTTTTGACCTTTTTAGGATCGTTTTATATATTTTTATTATATTTCAGTATGTTAGTCTGATTTATGGATTTTTATCCAATTGCAGTTTATTTAATTATTTTTTATTTTACTTAATATATTTGGTCTATCTAATTGTTTTATAAGGTTTATTATTTATCGCACCAAATTGCAACATATAGTAGAATATTATGGGTAGTTTTAGTGCTAAAAGAAATATCTTTTGACAGTTGTCACTATAACCACGAAAATCATCCTCAGAAAAGAAATCGGGATAACCCCCCAATTAGTTTTGTAATAAATTAGGAGCACCTAAATGGCAATCGAGAAATACAGTGATGTAGAACAGCTCATCAAAGATAACAAAGTTATTTTCGCCGATTTAAGATTTACTGATACCAAAGGTAAAGAGCAGCACATCACTTTACCAATCAGCTGCATCAGCCAGAAGTTCTTTGAACAGGGTAAGATGTTCGACGGTTCTTCAATTGCAGGCTGGAGAGGCATCGACAAGTCAGATATGATCCTGATGCCTGATATCACAACTGTAATGCTCGATCCTTTCTATGCTGATCCAACCATTATCGTTCGTTGCGATATCTTAGAGCCTCAGACCTTAACCGGTTACGATCGTGACCCTCGTTCTGTTGCAAAGCGCGCTGAGGAATACTTAAAATCAACTGGTATCGGTGATGCTTCATACTTCGGTCCAGAGCCAGAATTCTTCTTATTCGATGATGTTCGTTTCAAGTCAGATATTTCAGGTTCTTTTGTTGCTATCGATGATATCGAGGCAGCCTGGAACTCAGCTACTGAATATGAGAACGGCAACAAGGGCTACCGTCCTGCAGTAAAGGGTGGTTACTTCCCTGTTCCTCCTGTAGATTCTTCACAGGACATCCGTTCTGCTATGTGTAAGGTTATGGAAGAGATGGGCCTGACTCTTGAAGCTCACCACCATGAGGTTGCAACAGCAGGTCAGAACGAGATTGCTACCGAGTTCAATACCTTAACCAAGAAGGCTGATGAGGTTCAGATCTACAAGTATGTTGTTCAGAATGTAGCCTATCAGTACGGTAAGACCGCTACCTTCATGCCAAAGCCAATTTATGGAGACAACGGTTCAGGTATGCACTGCCACCAGTCAATTGGCAAAGATGGCAAGAACATCTTCGCAGGTAACCTCTATGGCGGTCTGTCACAGGAAGCTTTATGGTACATTGGCGGTATCATCAAGCATGCTAAGGCTTTAAATGCTTTCACTAACGCTTCAACAAACTCTTACAAGCGCTTAGTACCAGGCTTTGAGGCTCCTTTGATGCTGGCTTACTCTGCAGCTAACCGTTCAGCTTCAATCCGTATCCCATACGCTTTGAATCCAAAGACTGCACACATCGAGGTTCGTTTCCCAGATTGTACAGCTAACCCATACTTAGCCTTCGCTGCAATGTTAATGGCTGGTCTTGACGGTATCCTCAACAAGATTGACCCAGGTGAGGCTATGGATAAGAACCTGTACGACCTTCCACCTGAGGAGGCAGCAAACATTCCACAGGTTTGCGGCTCTTTAGATGAGGCATTAAAGGCTCTTAAGGCTGATCATGAGTTCTTAACAGCAGGCGGCGTATTCTCAGAGGATATGATTGAAGCTTACATCGAGCTTAAGGCTGCTGAAGATACTCGTGTTCGTTCAACTCCACATCCAGCAGAGTTCGAACTTTACTATAGCTTATAATTAAAACGGCTTAAAAAACACAACTAAATCAATTTTTAGGTTGTGATAATAACAAGAGGATCACCGCTGTGATCCTCAATATGGGCCCGTTTAGGGCCCTTGTTGTATATATACCACTCGCAAAAGGTGAAACACAATGACTAATTCTGGCTTATACAGAAGTGAGTATGAACATGATGCCTGCGGCGTCGGATTTATCGCTCACATTAAAGGTAAAAAAAGCCACAGTATCGTAAGTCAGGGTCTTGAGGTACTTAAGAACCTGACACACCGCGGTGCAGTTGGAGCTGACCCTCTACAGGGTGACGGCGCCGGCATTCTGATTCAGATCCCAGATCAGATCTTCCGTGACGATATGATGAGCAAGGGAATTAAACTCCCTCCTTCAGGTGAATACGGTGTGGGTATGGTCTTTCTTCCAAGAGAAGAGGCTTCAAGACACGCCTGTCAGGAAGAAATTGAACGCGCTATCTTAGCTGAAGGTCAGATCATCCTCGGATGGAGAGATGTTCCTCTTGATGAGAATATCCCAATGTCCCCTGTGGTTCGCGAAAAAGAGCCTGTGATAAGACAGATCTTTGTTGGTCATTCTCCTGATATTCTTGTTACAGATGCTTTAGAAAGAAAGCTCTATATCATCAGAAAGTCAGCATCTATTGCGATTTCAAATCTGAAATTAAAACACTGTAAAGAATTCTATATTCCATCTTTCTCAGCCCGTACCATTGTTTATAAGGGTCAGTTGCTTGCAGATCAGGTGGGAGAATACTTTAAGGATCTCAAAGACAGCAGATGCACCAGCGCCATTGCTTTAATTCATCAGAGATTCTCAACTAATACCTTCCCTCAGTGGTCATTAGCTCACCCATTTAGAATGATTGCTCATAATGGTGAGATCAATACCCTAAGAGGAAACTTCAACTGGATTAAGGCTCGCGAGAAGAATATCTCCTCTCCTGTTTTTGGCAAAGATCTTGAAAAGCTGTGGCCTTTAATCTTCCAGGGACAGTCAGATTCTGCCTCCTTTGACAATGTGTTTGAGCTTCTGACCTTATCAGGCTACTCTCTAGCACAGGCCGCTATGATGATGATCCCTTCTGCATGGGAAAAAGATGCTTTGATGGATCCAAAATTAAAGGCCTTCTATGAGTACTATGCCGCTATGATGGAGCCTTGGGATGGCCCTGCTGCAGTTGCCTTTACAGATGGCCGTCAGATTGGTGCTACCCTTGACAGAAACGGTCTGCGTCCTGCCCGTTATATTGTAACTAAAGATGATCTGGTGATCCTCGCCTCAGAAGAGGGTACCCTTAAGATTGATGAAAGCCGTATCTCCCGTCACTGGAGATTAGAGCCAGGTCGTATGCTCTTAATTGACACCGAGCAGGGGCGTATCATTGATGATAAGGAAATCAAACTAAGCCTTGCAACCCTCCGTCCATATCAGGAGTGGACTGACAAGGTTCGTATCAAGCTTTCAGATATAAGCGGTGAGACCTCAACTGTCGGACTGAACCTTACCACAAAGGCTCTTATGGGCGTATTCGGTTATACCCGCGAAGATGTTGAAAGACTTTTAAAGCCAAAAGCCATCAACGGACAGGAACCAGTACTCTCAATGGGTAATGATGCTCCGCTTGCTGTACTGTCCTCAAACTCTAAGAGTCTGTATGATTACTTCAGACAGCTGTTTGCACAGGTTACAAACCCTGCAATCGATCCTATCCGTGAGGAGATGGTAACCTCCTTAGTTTCATTTATTGGTCCCCGTCCCGATCTGTTAAACATCATGGACAACAATCCTCCTGTTCGTCTTGAGGTTCAACAGCCAATTCTTGATGATGCCGAGATGGAAAAAATCCGCAGCATCAACAGATTTACTGATAACAAGTTCCGCTCTAAAGAACTTGATATCACCTACCCTCTCTCATGGGGCAAAGACGGTATTGAAGCTAGACTTGCATCTATTAGAGCTGCCGCTATTGATGCTGTAAAGACTGGTCACAACATTTTAATCCTGTCTGACAGAAACGTAGGCGCTGACAGACTGGCAATTCCTGCTCTGCTTGCAACCTCCGCAGTTCATTTGTGCCTGGTTGAAAACGGTCTGCGTACCAGCACAGGTTTAGTTGTTGAAACAGGCTCTGCAAGAACAGTTCATCACTTTGCTCTTTTAGGCGGTTACGGTGCTGAAGCGGTTCACCCATATGTTGCACTTCGTGTTGTGTCAGAACTTGCATCCGATGAGAAGACTGCTGCAGCCTACAGAGAAAACTATATTCATGCAATTGACAAGGGTCTGTACAAGACTATGGCTAAAATGGGTATTTGTACCTATATGTCATACATTGGAGCTCAGATCTTTGAGGCAGTTGGCTTATCAAGTGAATTTGTTGACAAGTACTTCACTAATACACCAAGCCCAATTGAAGGTGTCGGTCTGTTTGATATTGCTCAGGAAGCTGTAAATACCCACAAGGCAGCCTTCAGAAAAATTGAACTTTTAGATCCTTCTTTAGCTCAGGGTGGTGATCTCAACTGGAGATATGACGGTGAAGAACATATGTGGACTCCTGATGCAGTCGTTCATCTGCAAAGAGCTGTTCGCATCGGTTCATACGATGAATACAAGAAGTATGCGCAGATCATTAACGATCAGTCAAAGCGCCTGATGACCATCAGAGGTCTGTTCAAGTTCAAAAAGACCAACCCTATCGATATTTCTGAGGTTGAAAGCGAAGAGAGCATCATTCACCGTTTTGCCTGCTCTGCAATGTCTATGGGCGCTATTTCAACTGAGGCTCATACTACCATGGCTATTGCCATGAACAGAATGGGTGCAATGTCAAACTGCGGTGAAGGCGGTGAGGATCCTCGTCGTGACACCATAATTGACAAAGAGACCTCTACAAAGGAAATTCTTGGGGATGATGTTGTAGTAGATATTCCTCTGCATAAGGGTGATTCTCTGCGCTCCCGTACAAAGCAGGTTGCATCAGGCCGTTTTGGTGTTACAACCGATTATCTGTCAACTGCCGATCTTATTCAGATTAAACTTGCACAGGGTGCAAAACCAGGTGAAGGCTGTCAGCTGCCAGGACACAAGGTGTCAAAGTATATCGGCAAACTTCGCCATTCTCTGCCTGGCATTGGTCTGATTTCTCCACCACCTCACCATGATATTTACTCAATTGAGGATTTGGCTCAGCTTATCTTTGATCTGAAGCTTGCAAATACCAGGGCTGATATTTCAGTAAAGCTTGTATCAGAAGTAGGTATCGGAACAGTTGCAGCCGGTGTTGCCAAGTGTAAGGCTGATCATATTGTGATCTCAGGCCATGACGGTGGTACAGGTGCAGCTCCAGCATCTTCTGTAAAACATGCCGGCTCTGCCTGGGAAATTGGTCTTGCTGACGTTCAGCAGACTCTGGTTATGAACAAGCTTCGTTCACGTGTAACACTTCAGGTTGATGGTCAGATCAAGACCGGTAGAGACGTGATTATCGGCGCTCTCTTAGGTGCAGATGAGTTTGGCTTTGGTACTGCTCCATTAGTATGTATGGGCTGTACAATCATGAGAAAGTGCCAGAAGAACACCTGTCCTACTGGTATTGCAACTCAGGATCCTGAGCTTAGAAAACAGTTTATCGGAACCCCAGAACAGCTTGAGAACTATTTCCACTATGTTGCAAGAGAGGTTCGTGAACTTATGGCTCAGCTTGGCATCAGAAAATTTGATGATCTGATTGGCCACCCTGAGCTACTTGAGAAGATTGATGAAAGCGAATTTGTAAAGGCAAGAAACCTGAGCTTTGAGAAGATCTTCTTTAAAGATCCTGCCTTTGAACAGGAAACAGTTCATCATGCAATTGCCCAGCAGCATGAAATAGACAAGGCTTTAGACAAGAAATATGAAGCTAAGATAATTGAGGCTATTGATAATAATTCTCCAGTTGTTATCAAGACTAATGTGGTAAACGTAAACCGCAGTGTTGGTACCTATACCTCTGGACTTATCGCAGCTAGAAAGGCCAAGCTTTGCGACAATTTTATAACCTTTAACCTGACTGGTACTGCAGGTCAGTCCTTCGGTGCTTTCTTAGAGAAAGGCATTACCCTAAACCTATCAGGTCTTGCAAATGACTATGTTGGTAAAGGTATGTCAGGCGGTATCATCGCTGTCCACAAGAATGCAGCCTTTGACGGTGACCCTCAGGAAAACATCATAAGCGGTAATACCTGCCTGTATGGTGCAACCTCAGGTGAGGCCTTCTTCAGTGGTGTTTGCGGTGAGCGATTTGCTGTAAGAAACTCAGGTGCTGATGCTGTAGCTGAAGGCTGTGGCGATCACGGCTGTGAGTATATGACAGGCGGTACTGTTGTAATCTTAGGTAATACCGGCAGAAACTTTGCAGCTGGTATGTCAGGCGGCATGGCCTATATCTATGATAAGGATGGTACCTTCAGATCAAAACTGAGCAAGGGCGCTTTCCATGTCAGCAACGTGGTTAAAGAGTCAAAGGCAGATCCTGTAATTCCTCTGCACAATGGCAAATCAGACGAAGCTGTGCTAAAAGAGCTTCTGACAAAACACTTGAATATGACTTCAAGTAATATAGCCAAGAAGATCTTAGAGAACTTCGATGTTGAGCTTGGCAAATTTGTTAAGGTGTTCCCTGTTGAATACTTTAATGCTCTCAATGCTATGAAGGAGGCACAGTAAAATGGGCTTTTTAAGAGGATTTATAGAATTTGAACGCGTTGATCAGCCTCATGTTAGCGTTGAGGAGCGCGTAAAGAGTTTCTGCGAAATTTACGGTACCCTGTCTGATGAGCAGGCTAAAATTCAGGCTGGCAGGTGCATGGACTGTGGCATTCCTTTCTGTATGCATGAATGTCCTCTGCACAATGACTCACCTGACTTT
>JBJEWX010000226.1:0-1878 GCA_051885275.1 Succinivibrio sp.
AACATCAGGATCACATACAGGAGAAACAGGATCTCTGCCGTAAAAATAAAGGTATGCAGTACCCTTAAATTCTTTTTGGCTCTACCTGAATAGTAACCTGTCAGCACCAAAAGACCTGGCAGGGCCCAGACAACTCCTAAAAAAGCACTGAAAAAGGATGGCTTTGCCACCATGGTTAGAGCAAAAACAAAGGTTGATACCATGGTGATGAAGAGAACACTGATATTAAAGACAATGCGCTCATTCATGGAAAGCGGTGCATTCTTATATGGATCATAATAGTGTTGCTCAATCTGATTTGTATGCTCTGACATAAAAACTCCTATCTGACAGTTCCTCAATTCTACCATGTATCAGGTCTGTGTGTTAGCTCCTATATTTTTTGAAATAAAAGCATCTTAGATGATAAAATCAGCATAGTTATAAGTTTACAAACATAAGTTTATTTATTATCAGGAATAAAAATGCTCTATCGTAAAGACAACATACTGGCCATCTGCTACGATTTTGACAGAACTCTTACCCCTTATGAAATGCAGGCTCAGGGATATATCCAGAAGCTAAATGAGAATGTTGAGGAATTTTGGGATCTGGCAACCCGTATGTCCATTGAAAATGACATGGATCCTAATCTGTCCTACATGTATCTGATGGTGAACGGAGCTAAAGGAAAATTTCAGGTAAAAAAAGAAAAACTGCTTGAATTTGGCTCAAAGGTTATGCTTTACAACGGCGTTGAATCCTGGTTTGACAGAATTACGCAGTATGGGCTATCAAAGGGAATTACTGTTGAACACTACATTATTTCCTCCGGTCTTAAGGAAATGATTGAAGGTACAAAAATTGCCTCTAAGTTTAAGGCTATCTATGCAAACTCTTTCCTCTTTGACAGGAACGGATGTGCAGTCTGGCCTGCTCAGAACATAAACTTTACCAATAAAACTCAGTTTTTATTCAGAATTTCAAAGGGCACTCTCAATGTTAACGACAATGATGTTAACAGATACTTCCCAAAAGAAGCTATCCGCGTTCCCTTTGAGAACATAGTCTATATCGGTGACAGTCAGACTGATATTCCCTGCATGAAACTTGTAACCTCTTTAAACGGTCATGCCATTGGTGTATATGATCCAAAACTTCAGAACAGACAGAGGGTATTTGAACTGATTCAGGACAAGAGGATCAAGTATTTTGCAGCTGCTGATTATTCAGAGGGAGAACAGCTAGACAAGCTTTTAAAACAGATAATCGACTACACCAAAACCTCTTTTGATCTGAAGCAGGAATACTATAAAAATCTTGAACTGTCAGGAGAATAAAAGAGATAAGTTAAATGGCAAAACAGATAAGAAAAGACATTGATGGACTCAAGGGTATTGCAATTGCTGCTGTGGTTCTGTACCACTTTTTTGAATTATTAAATACCTTTGAATCTACTAATATCACTCTTTTTTCATCTGGTTTTTTAGGTGTGGATATCTTTTTGGTGCTGTCAGGATATCTTATAAGTGCCTCTGTTATTTCCAAACTCGACACTGACAGCTTTTCGCTAAAGGAATTCTATAAAAGACGCCTTTTGAGAATTCTGCCTCCAATGATTTTCATGTGCCTGTTTACCCTTTTAGCAGGATACTTTTTTTTGCTAAGCAGTGTTTACAGGGAACTGTCGCTTGAAAACCTTTTTGCTCTAACCTTCATTGGAAACTACAGATTTGCCTTCTCAGGGGGCTACTTTGCACTAGACAGTTCAGAAAAGCTGCTGCTGCACACCTGGTATTTGTGTATAACTATTCAGTTCTACCTGATTTGCCCAATTCTTTTGAGCCTGCTTGTAAAACTATTTTCAAGACAAAAGCTTGGAACTTCCGTATCAGTGCT
>JBJEWX010000227.1:0-8151 GCA_051885275.1 Succinivibrio sp.
GATTCAGCTTCTGACAGATTTTGGTTTTCCTGTAGAGGAAAACCTAATCTACAAAGCAGCAATGCTGCTAAAGCGCAAATACGGCATCCAAAAAGGAGTTAAAATCTCTATTGACAAGGTTCTCCCACAGGGAGGAGGTTTAGGGGGAGGCTCTGCAAATGCCGCAACCACTCTTAGTGTGCTAAATAAAATGTGGGGTTTAAACCTTGATGAGGAGACTTTGATTCAGGACGCCACTATGCTAGGCGCAGATGTGCCTGTCTTTATTAAAGGTACCACCTGTTTTGCCGAAGGGATAGGAGAAATTCTCAAGACTGTACCTTATAAAAACAGATATTATCTGGTCGCAACTCCTAACTGCAGTGTTCCTACAAAAGAACTGTTTGCCTCTGACATATTAAAAAAAGACTATCCTGTAAGATCCTTTGAGGAGCTACTATCTGCTAAATTTGAAAACTGCTTTACTCCAGTTGTGGTTCAGAAATTTAAAGAGGTTAAAAACCTTCTTGAAAGACTATCTGAGTTTGGGGATGCCTGTATGTCAGGCAGCGGTTCTTCATGCTTTGTTTCCTTTGATTCATATGATGAGGCCGAGAAGGCAAAAATGGCTATAAGTGACATCTGCAAAAGCTGTTTTGTTGCAAAATCAGTTGATCGCTCTTTGGTGCTTTGCGCTTTGGATTCTTTTCCTGATTCTCTGTAAAAGATACTTCATACAATGTCTTTTAGAAATTCCAGAAAGCCAAAACAGAATCTCACCTATGCAGGTAATGTATAGTGATATCCTTTAGCCACAACATTTGTGGCTTTCTTTTGCTTTTACTGTTTTTTCGCTTTTACAGTAATTGCAAATTTATCCTTTATTGCATGCATTAAAAGTTTTAGAATATACCTGCTTTGTGAACCAAAGCAGGTACCTTTAAATCATTTTTTATCAATCAGGATCAATCATCTTATGGCTGATATGAAGCTTTTTGCCGGAAACGCTACACCGGACTTAGCTAAAAAAATCGCTGACCGTCTCTATACAAGACTTGGCAATGCAACAGTTGACCGTTTTTCAGACGGTGAAGTTCATGTACAGATCAATGAAAATGTTCGTGGATGCGACATCTTCATTATCCAGTCCACCTGCGCTCCAACAAACGATAATTTAATGGAACTTATCGTGATGATTGACGCTTTACGCAGAGCTTCAGCAGGTCGTATTACTGCGGTTATACCTTACTTTGGTTATGCCCGTCAGGATAGACGACTTCGTTCAGCACGTGTGCCTATTACAGCAAAAGTAGTGGCCGATTTCCTCTCAAGCGTTGGTGTTGACCGCGTCCTTACTGTAGATCTCCATGCAGAGCAGATTCAGGGATTTTTTGATGTTCCTGTTGATAACTGTTTCTCAAGTCAGATCTTTGTTGAAGACATGCTGACATTAAATCTGAAGAATCCTTGCGTAGTTTCTCCTGATATGGGAGGCGTGGTCAGAGCTCGTGCCATCGCTAAACTTTTAAATAACGCAGATATTGCGATTATTGATAAAAGACGTCCTCGTCCAAACGTATCAGAGGTTATGAACCTAATTGGTGAGGTTAAGGACAGAGACTGTATCATTGTTGATGATATTATTGATACTGGTGGCACCTTATGCAAGGCTGCTGCAGCTCTAAAGGAAAGAGGAGCAAAGTCTGTAACAGCCTACGGAACCCACGCTGTGCTCTCAGGCGATGCCTATAAGAATGTTTCAGAGTCAGCCTTGGATCATCTTGTTGTATCAGATTCTGTTCCTGCAAGAGACAACTTCAAAAAATTAAAGACTTTCCGCCAGCTGACTTTAGCTCCTATGCTTGCCGAAGCAATCCGCAGAATCAATAACGAAGAATCTATTTCTGCAATGTTTGAACAGAGCTAACCCTCTTTCACACAAAAAAAACACTGTTGCAGCAAAACTGCTTCAGTGTTTTTTTTTACATTTCTTCAGCTTGGCTTTATCAGAGGCTTTGCGCCCTATTCATCCTTGATAATACCAATTGCTTTTATCACAGCATCAGCCCAGATAAAGGAATGTGCTATATAGCTGTATAACTCCTCTTTTACTAGGGTAATGCCCTCCTCCGCCGCCTCGTTTAATGCGTCATCAACTCTGTGCTCTAAAAGCTTTGAGATAACTCTGATAATAATACCAAGTTGACCTCCGCCGTCTTTATAACAGGTAGATACTGCATCTAACGGAAATTCCTCAAAAGTAGCCTCTGGCGTGTCATGTAAAAACACGCTGCTGTACCTTAAAAAGCCTGCGATAAAAGCCTGCGGAATAGTAATATCATCACACATTCGCTGTGCAAGCTGGTCAACAACTTTTCCAAAGGATAAAGCCTGTATAAAAGGTTCGTAATTTAACTCAGCCAGATCAAAAGAGACATGCTCATGCTCGCAGATCTGCTTTTGAGTAAGCGTGAACAGATTGTATGCTACAGAAATAACCAAAAAGTTTCTGAGATCTTCTTGTGTTAAGGACTGGTTCTCAGCTAACACAGCATTACTCTTCTTTATGGTAAGATTGACCAGCTGCTTTGAGGAGACCATTCCTTTCATGGCTGATGACATAAGAGGGTAGTTAGCCACAACCGTACTTATCTCTTTGACATCGTACATTGAAGAGTACAGCTGAGCTAAGGTTCTTAACATCTCATGCTGCCACTTAGGTCTTAAGTGCTCATACTTTAATAAACGATCCTGTACCGCCCCTAGCACGTAATCAAAATTCTTTGCCTCTGTTTCATTAAAGGTATAAATTGAGATGTTTTTCTTAAAGGCAATGGTCTTTATTTTTGGATTCTTAAGACGAAGTGCCTGAACAACTGTCATAAACTCTGAAGCTTTTTCATATTCGCAGATAATATAGTCTATACAGTTAAACACCTCTTCATTTGATGCAATCTCCCCCATTGCATCAACTCTGACTGCAAAGCGCATCCCCATCTTTTTAAGCTTGAGGATGGTATCCTTGTACTCATCATCTAGCTCAAGAGAATCCTCAAGCCACATAATAATACTTTTGGGGTCGTACTTTCTTGCCTGCTTTAACCATACAGAAGACGGTACTGAAGGTATCATTATTACATCATACCCGCCCTTTAGTACCTTAAGACCACCTATGGTCATGATATCTCTTAATAAAGATGGAACAATATCCTTATGACAGAATCCAAAGTCAAAAGAATTGCCTGCACATAGTTCTATACAGTAAAAGAAAGTCTTACCGCTTCTGTCCTGTACAGGGATTCGGTCAAAGACTCTGCACTGCAGTGATGGCAGATTTGAATCTTCTGCTGCAGCAGCTTTAGCTCTTAAATTCCAGTTGTCAGCCATATAATTATGCTTTGTAAGTCTGTATTATTGCCTGAAAATATCAGCAGCTTAAAGCTGCCGCCTTTGTTTTAAATGATCCAACAGAATACCGTGTATACCGTTAAAAGATCCATTGCTCATTACAAGAATAGATGTATCTTGTGGACTTTTATCCACTATTTCCCTAACTAATGTATCAAAGTCTCTTATCACATGTAGAGGTTTTAGACTTTGTTTTTCAAGAGACTTCACATCCCATTTGACAGATTCATCTGCGTATACAAATATCTCATCTGCAGATGCAAAAGACTGAGCTAAAAACTCATGATTTGCACCCATTTTCATAGAATTAGAACGAGGCTCAAATACCGCCACAAGACGCCTGCTGTCTCCAATTTTTGCTCTTAATCCTTCTAGGGTAAGCCTAATTGCTGTTGGGTGATGGGCAAAATCGTCATATACGCTTACACTGTCAGCTACTCCCTTTAATTCCATGCGTCTTTTTGGAAGGATAAAGCTTTCAAGCGACTTTGCCGCATCCTCTATACTTATTCCTGCAAACCCTGCAGCCCTTATTGCCATAAGTGCGTTGTGAACATTATAGGTTCCCGTACAGCTGTAGGATACACTGGTAATAAAGCTGTCAGCGTCGTATATATCAAATTCAGAACCATCGGCTTTTTTCAGGACAGCGTGAAGACCTTTTTCATCTCCTATCTGACAGCATTGTGTCCAGCAGCCCATAGCAACAACCTCATCAAGAGCCTTATCTCTGTAAGGCATTACAATCAGTCCTTTTGACGGAACTGTTCTTATGAGATGATGAAACTGTTTCTGAATATCCTTGATTGAATCAAAGATGTCGGCATGATCAAACTCAAGGTTATTCATTAAAAGCACGGTAGGATGATAGTGCACAAACTTTGATCTCTTATCAAAAAAGGCACAGTCATACTCATCAGCTTCAATTACAAAATACTCACTGTCAGTGCTTCTTGCAGATATGCCAAAATTCTCAGGAACCCCGCCTACAAGAAAACCAGGATTCTTTCCGTTATCTTCTAGGATCCAGGCAAGCATTGAGGTTGTAGTGGTTTTTCCGTGAGTTCCTGCTACAGCAAAAACTGTCTTATCCTTAAGATAATGCTCTTCTAGCCACTGTGGGCCTGAAACATAGCTAATCTTGTCGTTGAGCATTCTTTCAACAACGTCCATACCTCTTTTCATGACGTTGCCCACAACTAAAAGATCTGGCTTTTCATTGAGAACTGACTCATCAAAGCCTGAATGAACCTCAATTCCTGCTTCTCTTAATTCATCCGACATTGGAGGGTAGACGTTTCTGTCAGAGCCTGTAACCTTAAAGCCTGCCTGTTTGGCAATCATGGCGATGCCCCCCATAAAGGTGCCACAGATGCCAAGGATATGAATATGCATATTATTTATCCTGTCCACATTCTAGGTATTTTTTGAAAGCCTGTGTATGCCTCATAACAGTCTTTCCATTCTTGTATTCAATAGTTGCTATCGCATAGCCGTGCTTTTCGCCAAAGGCCAGTGCCTTATCTGAACCTAACACTAAAAGACCTGTATCTAAAGCATCTGCCTCAAAAGCTGAATCCGCAATCACAGTAACAGATAGTGTGCTGTGGGATACAGGATACCCTGTTTTAGGATCAATTGCGTGTGAGTAAACTTTTCCGGTTTCCTCATCCTTAAAAAAGTTTCTGTATGAACCTGCTGTAGTTACAGCCTTATCAAGTGCACAAACTGCTGTATAGACACGTCTTTGCGAAGTTGAAGGATCCTCTATTCCAAGTTTCCATTTTTTACCCTGAGCATTAAGCCCATATGATCTTGAAGCACCTGCCACATTTACCATAAAGTTTCGATACCCGAGATTTATCAGTTTTGCCGACAGGGCATCGGCTCCAAGACCCTCCCCTACGGTTGCCAGATCAAGTCTTACCTCAGGATTTGTTTTTCTGATGTAGCTTTTTCCATTCTCAGTTCTCAGTTCAAACTTATCAAGACCTACAAGTTTTTTGGTCTCATCAATCTGCTCCTGAGTTGGTGCTTTTAAGATTTTCTTATCCTTTCCAAATCCCCACAAATTTACAAGTGGACCTACGGAAATGTCTGTTGCCCCATCAATAAGACGGCCATAATAGACCACATTCTGTATAACCTGTCCTAAATAAGGAGAAACCTCAAATGGCTGCGTGGATTTATAATCATTGAATTTATAGAGGGTAGCATTTTTATCAAAAGTAGAGATTTCATCACAAATTTCCCTGAAGGTGCCATCCGCAAGCTCCCTAAGAGCATTCTCTCCGCCCTTAAAGCCACCAACAACATTTACAGCATAGAAAGTTCCCATAGTTCTACCTTCAATTATGGTAGATTCACTGTTTTTTTCTACACCTTCAGCTAGGCTGCCCTTTTTGTCACAGCCTGCATTTACTCCAGTACACAGCAGCACAAACAATATTGAGGATAAAACTTTTTTCATAATATTCAAAACCTGTTTATAAATCCTGATGAGGGATCTCAAGATCCTTAATCCTGCAGTTTTTTTCGCGTTTTTCAACTTTTTTACCTGCCATGGCACACATCTGCTGACAGGTTGCACAGGCTCCCCCATCCATAATAGATGCGGTTGCCTCATCCTCGCTCATCAGCGGTCTTTTCCTGAAAATCAGGCTCATGCACAGGGCCAGAGCAAAAAGCAAAAAAATTAAAAAACTGGCAAGATATATCATAAAAAACTCCGTGTATATTTTATGAATATTCTAACATATCAGGTTTTTATATTGTCCTGCTCAAAATATAAGACTATGCGCTTTTTGCTATTCTTTCTCAATGTGTTTATTGATCTGTGATAGAATTACTGCCAATTATTTTCATTTTGTCAGTTCAAATTCTGAACAACACCACATTTTTATCAGGACTTACAATGCGTACAAGTCAATATTTATTATCTACTCTAAAAGAAGATCCTAAAGAGGCTGCAGTAGAAAGCCACCGTCTGATGCTAAGAGCTGGACTTATCCGCCAGATTGCCTCAGGTGTATATACCTGGCTTCCAACCGGCATGAGAGTTTTATCAAAAGTTACAAGGATTGTCCGAGAGGAAATGGATAAAACCGGTGCCCTTGAGATAGCCATGCCAATGGTTCAGCCTGCTGAACTGTGGAAAGAATCAGGACGATATACCAAGTACGGTCCTGAACTGTGCAGATTTAAAGACAGAAAACAAAATGAGTTTGCTTTAGGTCCTACCCATGAGGAGGTGGTAACTGATATCGCCCGTCGCGAGATAAAATCAGCAAGACAGCTTCCTATGTGTCTTTACCAGATCCAGAACAAATTCAGAGATGAAATCAGACCTCGTTTTGGTGTAATGCGCGGAAGAGAATTCCTGATGAAGGATGCCTACTCATTCCACCTGACCAAAGAGTCTCTAAACAAAACCTATCAGGATATGTATGATGCCTATTCAAGAGTATTCACAAGAATGGGTCTTGAGTTCAGACCTGTAGAGGCTGATACTGGCTCTATTGGCGGTAACCATTCACATGAATTTCAGGCTTTAGCTGAGGCAGGAGAGGACACCATTGCATGGTCAGATGGCTCCTCATATGCCGCAAATATTGAAATGGCTGAAGCTCTTGCGCCTTCTTATCAGAGGGGGGAGGCAAAAGAACAGTATTCAGAGGCTCCAACCCCAGGCTGCCATACTGTAGATGAGGCAGCTGAAGCTCTTGGGCTTAAGAGCGAACAGGTCTTAAAGAGCCTGATTGTGCATGGGCCTAAAAAAGAGGATGGCAAACATGAACTGGTTATGATCTGTCTTAGAGGCAATCATCAGCTCAATGAGGTCAAAGCCATCAAGATTGACGGTATTTCTGATCCTCTTGAAATGGCAAGCGAGGAGGAAATCAATGAGTTTACAGGAGCTCACACCGGTTCTTTAGGTCCTGTGGGCTTTAAAGGCAGGATCTTAGTTGACAGAACTGCTGACAGAATGAGCAACTTTGCCTGTGGAGCCAACAAGACCGGCTACCACCTTATCAATGTAAACTGGGATCGTGATATACCTTCATATGAGGTGTTTGATCTTAGAAACGTGGAAGATGGCGATCCAAGTCCTGATGGTAAGGGTACCTTACATCTTCGCAAAGGTATTGAGGTTGGACAGGTTTTCATGCTGGGAACTAAATACTCAGAAGCCATGAATGCCACTATCAAAGATGAGAGTGGACAGGATGTTCCAATGATTATGGGCTGCTATGGAATTGGTGTAACCAGAGCAATTGCGGCAACCATTGAGCAGCATCATGATGACAGGGGTATTATCTGGCCTGAATCAATTGCTCCTTTTAAGGTTGTAATTATTGCAATTAAGCCATCAAAATCAGAGCAGGTCAGAAATACTGCCGAAACTCTATATGCTCAGTTAAAGGAGCTTGGAGTTGATGTACTCTACGACGATCGAGATGAGAGACCTGGTGTCATGTTTGCTGATGCTGAACTTATTGGTATTCCTCATATTATTACCGTAGGTGAAAAGAGTCTCAATGACGGTTTTATTGAGTACAAATTCAGAAAAACCGGAGAGAAAGAGAATATCAGCTTAGATAATGCTGTTCAAACCATTATTTCAAAGTTTGAAAAGTAATCATGAGCAGTGATATTTCTAAAGTTACAGAGAACTGCCGTCTTGTTGCTAATATAGCAAAGGACGGCTGTCCTGCAGCAACTTACGAAAAGCTGACTCCTCTTTTAGAGGAGGTGCTCTCTCTT
>JBJEWX010000228.1:0-8151 GCA_051885275.1 Succinivibrio sp.
CAATATTCACATTAAATGGAGCTCTAAGACGATTTAAAATAGAGGTTATCTCCTCATTTGCAAGCATGTAGCCTACTCTAAGACCTGCAAGACCATAGGCTTTTGAAAAAGTACGGGATACCACAAGATTCTCGAACTCATCAAGCCACTTTGCCGTATCGGTAAAGGTCTCATCGGAACTGTTGAACTCGTTATATGCCTCATCAATTACTACAAGGGTCTTCTTTGGAACTCGCTTGATGAAGTTATACATTGATTCTGAAGAGATTGCAGTTCCAATAGGATTTGAAGGATTTGCAAAGGCAACTATTCTGGTATTCTCATCAATTGCATCTAAAATCGCCTCAAGATCGGCATTGTAATCCTTAAGCGGTACTGTTTTGGCAGTTGCTCCGTTAACAGTAGTCTCCATTGGATATACAACAAATGAGTATTCAGGAAATACTACATTAACATCCTTATTCACATAGGCCTGGAATAAAAGATTTATCAGCTCATTAGAGCCGGCTCCAAGGGTTATGTTTTCAACTCTGTAACCAAATTTTGAGTGAAGTTTCTCTTTAAGGTAAAAACCGTTAGAATCAGGATAGAGATTTGCCTGCTCTACACACAAAAGAGCCGCTTCCTTTGCCTTAGGAGACATGCCAAAAGGGTTCTCGTTAGAAGCAAGCTTGATAACATTGTCAATACCAAGCTCACGCTGTACTTCCTCGATAGGTTTACCGGCCTGGTAGGGTTTGATTAGAGTGATTCCGCCGTTAACAAATTCATTGTAGGATGTCATGTTTTTTTCCTTAATATTACTCAGTTACCATCTGAGGGCGAAACTTAATAGTGTTTGCCTTGGATCATATTAAGGATAATTTTAATGACAAAAAGCAAAAATCACAATGAGAATAAGGTGAAACAGCTAGAAAAGACTTTTCTTTTTAGCGGTCTTGTCGTCATACATTTTTTTGTCTGCAGCCTCAATAAACATATCAGGAGTTTCATATTTTTCAGAATATGAAACAATGCCCACTGATGCTGAAATCTTGCAGGGATAGAGTCCAGACTCATTGCATCGCTCTATTTTCTCATTGAAAGACTTAACAAACTCATCTGCAGTGTTTAAGGCTGTCTCCTTGACAACTACAGTAAACTCGTCTCCTGCATAGCGACAGATAAAACAGTTAGACTGGAAGGAGGATTTCTTAAGGCAGTCTGACACAGCAAGCAGAACCTTGTCTCCAAGATTATGTCCATAGGTATCGTTTACAATTTTAAAATCGTTTATATCGATAAAGATAATAGTAAGCTTATGGTCAAGCTCAGAGCCTTTTTCATAAATTCTGTTCAGGTAGCGGATAAGCTCCTTGCGATTATTAAGACCTGTCAGAAAGTCTATTGATACTGCTCTATCCTGAGCTAGAAGCTGAATGATAAAGACCATGCTGACCATTAGCATAAAGAAGGCAGGCAAAGAGAAGTACCAGCCTAATACAATTGCTACAGGAGGCACGATTATATAGAACAGTCTTACAAATATAACAACAGATCGTGATGCAAAAGAATCTTTGAAAAGATCCTCCATAAAACGGTTAAGCTCTGGGATACAAAAGAGGTAAACCACAGTCTGACAGGAAGGCATTATCATAAGCAGGGAAAGTTCATGCTTACTGATACTCTCGCCCCGCAGAAAATGATATACCGCATATCCCACCTCAAGAATATATACAACAGAGCATAACAGCACCAGGATAAACAGGAGTTTTTTTACAGATGAGTTTAGAAAGTGATTACCGCTTATGTGCTTTGTTAGGAGAATGAACAGATAATAGGGGCACACAAAGGAGACAAACCCCATAATAAATCCCACAAATGCGCATAAAGCTCGATAGTAGGTCACATCTGAGAGAGAGAAATTTAATCTTAGGATATTAACTAAGGCAAAGGCTCCAATGCCTGCGGATTGAATCATCAGAAATTTTGAAAAGGCACTGTTTATCTTTGAATATGCAGAAACACTTGCACTCTCATTATGAACCACGCAGTAAAGCACAAAGAAGGAGGCAATTGCAAAGTAGAATAACCCTGTTGCATAAATATCAATAGGCTCCATTTACAGCTCCTGCTTTTTTATTCTGCTTCTCTATATACATTCTCTTGTCTGCGCGCTCAATAAGCTCTCGAATGTTTCTGGCGTTTCTTTCAACCTTGACAAAACCACTGCTTACAGTGATCTCATACTGTTTATCTGAAAAAATCAGTCGCTCTTCAAGTTCATAGGTAATATTCTGCATGATCTGCTTTACCCTGTTCTCATCAGAGGTACTTATCACAAGAACAAACTCATCACCGCCAATTCTTGCTACAAAGGAATTTGTCTCTCCGGCAACACTCTTTAGAGTTTTGCCAACTAAGGCAATTGCCTCATCTCCCTCGATATGTCCGTAGGTATCATTGATCATCTTGAACTTGTCTATATCAATAAAGACAATGAAGGCCTCACCATGCTCACGGTTGATAAAAACATTGTTGATATACTTATTGAAACTGATGCGGTTGTTTACTCCCGAGAGGGCATCCTGGGAAATTAAGGTCTTGCTGCGGGTCATGTAGTTAAACAGCAGGAAGATAGACAAAGAAGAACTAAAAGAGATGCTCTTAAATACGGTCTGCTGAATAAACAGTGCTATGCATAAGATGAGATAGAAAAAAAAGTGTTTTCTGGCGATGTATTTTATATCAAAATCAAGAGTATACAGATAGGTCTTATAACATCTCCAGGCACCAATTAGAATGTAGAAATTAACCACAAAATAGAGACTTACAGAGGTGGCCGAGACTATCAGACCTACATCTGAGGTGGTATATGAGCTTAAATTAAAGAATACCAGTAAGGAAGCCTCAAAAATTGCCGGAACAAGATATGTCCACTCATACCTAAATTCGTTTCTAAGATACTTTTCCTTAAGCTCATTTAGAACTAGATAGAATACCATTACTATGGAAAAAAGGATCAGTAGCTGCCAGAACAGCATCAGAACAAAGATATTCAGGAAATATATTTTTGCAAGACCTGCAATAAATACAAAAAACCAGGCAATCTGTGTAGTAATAACTACAATTATTGTCATAGGCTGGATACTTAAAATCCTCTTTTCTGTCTTGACAGCCGAATACAGCATCGGAACCAAAATCAGCAGGCAAAAAAGCAGTAGCCAGACTTTACCAACGAGTACATCCAAAACACAAACCCTGATAATAATTTAATATACGTGCCGCATGTGTGCGAATTTTATGATGTCAGCTTTTTGTCCCTACAAGGAAGATATAGCGATAAAAGCAGGAAAACACATATATATCTTTTTTATTCTTAATTTGACATTATACAAACAATTGATTGCAAAATGTGCAGAATAGTATAAATTTGTGTGTTTTACCACATCTTGAAAGTAAGATTATTATTCATATCCCCTGAATTTTCAGGCGTGGTAAAGGAAAAACATGACATTTGAGCAGAACCTTGTATTTTTGAGTTTTAAACAAACTAAAGGCATCAGCAAAGTTATAAGATAAATATTTATTTTTATCTTAGTCACACTTTTTCGTTTTTTTCAAAAATGAGCCATATCACACTTTTTAGCAAGCTCAAATGGCTTACATTCTCACTCTTTTCAACTCGTTAATTTATAAAGCCTTTTTATTTCATCTTAAATAACGTGTTTTCTAAAATGTCAGAATAAATATTTGATAAAAGTCATACTTTCAGAGGGGTTTTTGAGGCTTTTCATCTTTGTATAATCATTTTACGAAATCTTATCAGCTAAGTTTTACGTTGAATTTCTCTATCTTGTCAAACTCTCAAAGGAGTCAAATTCTCATGAATGTAATTAGGAGCATAACCAAATTTGGCCTTACAGCAGCTCTTTGCAGCAGTTTTTTAACTTTGGCCCATGCAAAAACAGATCTTAATAATCTGCCTGACTATAAGACCTGGATTGAGCATGCCGGCTATCTTGAAAAATTCTGGCTGCACGAGGATGCTAAAGGCACTCCATTAGGCAATTTTCCAACCTGGCGCTGCAATGACGGCTCACTTAGAAATAAGAAACTCTGTCCCTACGAGAGAGATGTAGGCAGGATGCTTGAGATTAGCATGATAGATTTTGTAAGAATGACCGCAAGACAGACCTTTGCCTATGGAGCTTTATTTAATATAACCGGTAACAAGGAGGCTTTAAGACTTCATAAAGCCGGTGTCAAATTTATTTTAGACAACGTAAAAGATCCAAATGGTGGATATCACGTTCTTTTAGAAAAAGGTAAACCGCTCTCCTGGCCAAAAGAGGCCCCTTTGACAGATCATATCCTGGCCAGAACTTCTCAGGATTTATCTTATGTTCTTTTGGCTTTTTCCATGAATGCATATCTGACGCACTCAAAAGAAAGCATTGATGAGCTTATGCAGGCTCAGAAATATATCTATGACACCTACTATGACAGGGAAAATGGATATATCAGATGGTGTTTTTCTGACACAATGTTTGATAAGAAAGATCAGGTTGAACTTGTTGCAATGCTTGATCAGTTAAACGCATATCTGCTTTTATCCTGGAGACTGATGCCTGAAACCTATAAAAAGGAGTGGGGAGAGGTTATCAGAACCACAATTGAGGATATGAACAAAAAATTCTATGTCAAAGACAGAAACCGCTTTTTAGGCTGTACCCATGATAAAAGCTGCTACGATTTTGAAAATGGAAGACATCAGGATTACGGTCACAGGGTCAAAACTTTCTGGATGGAATATCTGGCAGCCTTAGGATTAGGCGATGAAAAGCTTATGCAGTTTGCCAAGAAAGGAATGAAAGAAACTCTTGATGCAGCCATAAGTTCAAAAAAGAATGACTGGTATGGAGATGATCTGCAAAGAGGTCCTGACTGGTGGGTTTATGCAGAGCTTGATCAGGCTGCTTTGACACTTGCACTTTCAAATGATTACGATATGCCTGATACACTTTATCAGTGGATAAATGACTTTACTGATAAAGAATATGGAGAAATTAAAAACTTTGGGCTTAAAACCTGGTTTTGGAGAAACGGTTTCCATTCCTCAGAGCATGCGCTAATCGGAACTATTGTCTCAAACGCCATCAGAGAAAAGAACTGCTCTACTGATAAATGCCTAAAGGACAATGCCACCACGCTTTACTTTTCACCGGTAAACTCAAAGGACGTAAACTTTAGTCCATACTACTTTTACGGCGATATCTCAAAGATAAGCTATGATGGAGATACTGCTGCAGTTACCTTTAAGAATGTAGATCTTCCAAAAAAGGTTGACTAGCTGCTAGTGTTTACAAGTACTCATGATTTAAGAAAGGGGCTCAATTCGAAAGATCTTACGTTTCATAACAGTTGAGACAGACATTCTTTTTTGAAATCTGAAGAAATTAACCTTTTAACTGCCGTTAAAAGAATCTGCCAACAATGGCTTATCAATAAAAATGCTCCGGATAGGTTTAGCCATCAGGAGCATTTTTTTGTAACTTAAAAAAACCGGCTATTGAAATTAAGCCCTTACCTCTGTACTGTCAGCATCAAAATCGTGATCTAAACCTGTGATTACAGGTTTACCCTCTTTCCAGTATGGGGACATGCTGCGAAGAGTGCTGATAATTGAAGGTAATACCTCAAGAGTTCTGTCTATTTCCTGCTCTGTGGTAAAACGTGACAGAGAGAAACGGATAGTACCGTGAGCAGCCGAGAATGGAACATTCATAGCTCTCATTACATGGCTTGGCTCTAGAGACTCTGAGGAACAGGCAGAGCCTGAGGAGGCAGCTATACCATACTCATTTAACATAAGTAAAATAGCCTCACCCTCAACAAACTTAAAGGCTACATTCAGGGTATTGTCAGTTCTTGCTGACTCATCACCGGTAACAAAGCATTCAGGAATTCTCTCTAGGATCCCCTTTTCAAGACGATCTCTTAATGCCTTTACCCTAGATGAAACCACCAAAAGATTCTTCTTTGCAAGTTCACAGGCAACCCCCAGACCTACAATATATGGAACATTCTCAGTTCCTGCTCTGCGGCCTTTTTCCTGGTGACCACCCTTCATAAATGGAACAAATCTGGTTCCGCGTCTTACATAGAGCACACCCACACCTTTTGGAGCGTGGATCTTATGTCCTGAGAAAGACAGCATATTGATGTGAGTTGATTTTAAATCAACAGGGATCTTTGAGACTGCCTGCACTGCGTCTGTATGGAACATCACTCCATGTCTGTGGGCAATTTCAGCAAGTTCAGGAACCGGATATATATTACCAGTCTCATTATTAGCCCACATAACGGAGGCTAAGGCTGTGTTTAGTGTTAACAGACTTTCAAACTCATCAAGACTGATATCACCTTTGTCTGAAACCTTTAAATACTTTACAGTTGCCCCGTGTGATGACAGAAAATCACAGGTCTGCATAATTGCAGGATGCTCAACAGGAGTTGTAATGATCTCATTCTTTCCCTTCTGGGACCACAGCGCAGACCATAAAGCTGTATTGTCAGACTCTGTTGCGCAGGAGGTAAAGATAATCTCATCTGGATACTCTGCTCCTAAAAAGTCTGCCACCTGCTCACGAGCTTTGGCAATTGCCTTTTCTACAGGAACACCATAGCCATGCTGAGAAGATGCATTACCAAAGTACACATCAAAATAAGGCTTCATTGCCTCCACAACAGCAGGATCAATCTGAGTTGTAGCGTTATTGTCCAGGTAAATGCCACCTAAACCTGTACCTAAATCCATGTTATTCATTTTTACTACCTTGTACCAACGCTAATTTCACGACCAGTGCCATCTGTCAGTTTCTGCTTGATAAAGCCTAAGGTCATATCTTTCATCATTCCTGAGGCAACAGGTCCTGTCAGCTTTACGGTAACCTCAGCCCCTGATATTGCCAGAAGCTCTACAGAAGATCCCTCCCCTAAGCCTTCGGAGATCTCTTTTAGGATTGATAAAACCTCATTGTAAATAGGTGAACTCTTAGTCTTTTCACTTATTGCAGCCTCATATTGAGCCTGTGCGGATGAGGCACCTGTTATAGCAGATCCTGATACGGAGGCTATTGATGAAAAACCTGCTGCAGGAGCTGTTGAAGTGGTAATGGTTATAGATGGAATAGGGGTTGGTGCATGACCTGGTCTTGGAACGCCACACTTTTCAAGATCAACCCAGACCTCATCAATAATCTCTTCAATTCTCATCTTGCAGGAACTGCAGCCACCACCTGCCTTAGTGTAATTGGTTACCTCTTCCACAGTAGTCAGATGGTTTTCCCAAACCGCTTTTTTAATCTTGTTGATACCAACACCAAAGCAGTGACAGATAAGCTCACCGTCATCATGAGAATGCTCATATGACTGTCCGTGGTAATTTGCAATTGCTGCATCTAAGGCTTCCCTGCCCATTACTGAACAGTGCATCTTCTCAGGAGGAAGACCCCCTAAATAATCCACAATTTCCTGATTGGTGATTTTCTCGGCCTCTTTTAAGGTTTTTCCCTTCAGCATTTCTGTAAGAGCTGATGAGGAGGCAATGGCACTTCCACAGCCATAAGTCTGGAAAGCCGCATCCTCAATTACCTCAGTTGAAGGATCAATCTTTAGCATCAGTCTGAGTGCGTCACCACAGATAATTGATCCTACATCACCTACCGCATTTGCATCCTCAATAACGCGTGCATTGCGTGGATGCAGGAAATGATCTTTTACTTTATCGGAATAATCCCACATATTTGTGTTCCTTCTTATAGTCAAGTGGTACTAAAACTTGTTTTCACCCTGCGTTAAGCTTATTGCAGGTCTTGATTCATATTCTGTATCTAAAATCAGCATGATTTTTGTTCTGCCATACCGCTTTTCAAGCTCAAGAGCAAAATGATTTAGCTGTTTTACACTATCAAAAGCCACCTTTGCAAAATAATTGTATTCAGAGGCGATTCTGTATAGAGAGCTTACACAAAGAAGTCCTTTCATGTAGGAAAGAAAACTGTCTGTATCTTTCACACTTACTCTGACATAAATGAAGGCTTCAACAGATAATGAAAAAACATCGTGAGCTATGGTCAGCGTATACCCCCTAATAGCTCCGCTCTCTTC
>JBJEWX010000229.1:0-1870 GCA_051885275.1 Succinivibrio sp.
ATTCAATCAATGGATACAAAAGAAAGGAAGAGAGCAATATCGTAGTCAGACATGATCCCCGTAAAGGAAAGTTTAAAAATGAGGATAATGGTGACTCTGGGCTCAAACTTGAAGGGGTAAATAAAAGCGATTTAGAAGATCTGTACTATGGATCTGAGTTGTTAAAGTAGCTCTAGAATCTCTTCTGGGAGATCATATCCACAAGATCTGCAGTGAAGCATACTGCGTTTTCATAAGCAAAAAGTATGTCGTGTCTTGACCACTGGTTTGAGGCAATTACTCCATCGACATACTCAAGATCTGACTCTTCCATGTGCTTTGCAACATTTAGGGCTGTATCAATCAGAGGATTTTCCTGAATTATTACCATTAACCTTGAGTTGATCTGATTGATTAGCTCAGCTGTAACTTTGCCTGTATAGACGTACATTGTGGAAATAAGACTGCACACACCAACTGAGAATCCCCAGGAAGGATCAACCTCCTCAGTCTTGTACTTTAAGAGTTCATCAACAAATGAGGCTCTAAGGATAATCTGTTTTACCGGCTCAAAACGGAGGAACTTATAACCGTTGGTCTTCTCTCTGTAGTATTCTTCAATCATCATTAAAAATACGATACAGATAAGCTTATGCAGGACATCAGAGTCAATATCATACAGAGAATTGTCAATGTCTGTATAGATATAGTCTGCAATTCTGTCTCTCTGCAGCAGTTCAAGCAAAGATGGGATCATTGATTTAATATCATTTCTTGAGGATATGATATCTAAAAATCTGTCATAGTTTGGTCTTGCCTCTAACAGCTCCATGACCACTGCCAGAAGCTTGTCGTATGCGGATTTGTTGACCTTGTAGTGATTTGGATTAAACTTAGGTTTTATCAGGTCCTTTGCTATGTATGGACAGCATACATAATCAGCTCCCGCCTCAAAAGCTATTGACGCAAGATTAAGATTATCGCATCTGTCACAGATAACCTTGATCCATGGGGCTTTTTTCTGAACAGTTCTGACAAGAATAAACTGCTCTTCCACATCACCAGTCATATCAATAACAGCATAGGTGATTGATCTTATCTCTCTGAACCAGTTTGTGTATACGATAGTATACACATCAGCTGCAATTGCCATAGCTTCTCGTTTTAGCACATTCACCTGATGCTGGTAGGAGGCAGCTGAGTTCTGTCGGTCCTGCAGATGAAGAATAAATCTGTTTGCAGGAAGAGCCTTTGAGAACTTGGTAATTTCACTGCTAAGTGGCAGTTCAGTCATGGCAAAGCCATTGTCCTGAGTAAACTGATCGATATGTCTTCTAATATAAAAGCCAATAAGAATATGCTTTACATGCTTCTTTTCCTGCTGATCAGGCCTAAAACTGTTTTCACCTGCGGTATATCTGAATTTATAGGCAAGCAGATTACACTTTTTATCATAAATTGGTGTCCTGGAGAGAATATGACATCTATCCTTAGAGCGCACAAACTTATGAGCTCTATCCTGAGGTATAGCATTTAATCTGTCAGTTGCACCGGGATGTGGAACTAAAAGATTATTAGGTACAGTTTCGGACATCACTTAATACAATAAATATCAATCTGAATAATAGAAAATACCAAACTAATGAGTTTTATATTATGGCTAAAAGACATTTAATCTGAAAATACTTTTTATTAAAAATGTAAGCTGTATTGTACTATTTCAATTTATTTATATTATTCTGTAAAAAAAATGCATGATCAAAAAGTCTTTAAGTCGTAGGGAACAACATATATTTTATATCAATTTACTCTAACTATTCAGAGAAACTATACATTTTTTTTGTAAATGGTCTGAAATAAACTTTTAGATCATTATAAAACAGCCCCTTAA
>JBJEWX010000230.1:0-1865 GCA_051885275.1 Succinivibrio sp.
TCATAAACGCCTCTTACTTATTCTGTATAAGATTTTAGCACAGTAATTGAATAAGGTACCTAAGATAGATCAAGTATGGGCACAATTAGTTACATGCAAGTAAAGCTGAGAAGCACCAGCTCAGTTTTAGTGATATGCTTTACTTTTCTGAGGCAGAATTATGTAAAGAGAAAAGCAGAAAAAGACATGTTTTTCAATGAAATTTGTCTAAAAAACAGAAAAACAGTCACATACCCCAACAATACAGACATAGTTGGAGCTATCAATATAGGACATACCTAGGCTAGGAATTGAGTCTAGTCAAAAAACAAGACAGCTGTAGTTTTTTAGACTGCAGCAAAGTGAACCTCATAAGAGGTCAGCGGCTCATACCTATCGAAGCAAGTTAAGCAATTAGCATCTGCTGAAAGAATCCTCTTGCCGAAACAAGAGGAGGATGTCAAATAAACAGATTATTTCTCAGAAGGATCTCTATTCAGTAGACTCTCAATTTCTTCTTTATTGACAAGAACCAACTGTCTTCTCTCTGGAGGGAGATTATCATACTCACTAGTCAAGCTCATGGAGCGAACTGCGTAAAAAAGCAAGGCCTTCTTTACCTGATATTCAAGAACTCCGCCCTTATCTAAACCATAATCAAGTTCGATTGCCAGACGTACATGCTCAGGCAGTTGAGGATTTGCTGTAAGTTTTAAAGTAACTAACTGATTCCAGTCTGCATCATCCTTATTGCCTGTACCGACTTCCCTAAAGCCGTTACCCAAAGGATCTGGGAATCTGTCACTTGGAGCATTGGTTTTTGGAGCATCCGAATCAACAATTCTTGATAAAACATAATCTCTAAAGCCATGTCTGTCATAGCAATATGCTCTGACGTGCCATCTTACTCCATCAAAAGCAAAGGAGTGTGGAGCGATCAGGAAGTCTTCATTTACATCTGAGCTAAGAGATTTATATACAACATGTAATGCCATATGAGATCTTATTGCATCTAGGAGGTTAGTCAGAACACTGTCTGAAATAATCCGCTTAGGAGGCATAAGGCAGGCAAGCCCCACATCAGGTATAAAACCAAAGAAATTTTTGCTTGGAGGGAGCTCATCCTTTGCCTTTAGGTAAAGATCATTAAAAAACATTGAACTGTCGCAAAGCTCAGGATACACAGGTCTGAAATCATCAGATCTCAGGTATACCTTCTGATGCACGTCATAGATAAGATTCTGTCTAGGAGGTTGACTGTTCTTTACTAATTCACGATAAAATGAAAGATCTAGCGAAGCTTGTGGAATAGAAATACCAAAAAAAGAAACAAGATCAGAACGATTGATTTTTCCATCGACGCATAACCTAAAATCGATAAACTCGATTCTTCTTTTTCTGCTCCACTTGTTTGATGCGATTGATGCGTCTAGCTCTGCACTCTGATTATCAATTACTTTCTTTCGTCTTGCCATTTTACTTACCTTAGTTGAATTCTCCTCAAGTTTTAAAAAGAAATACTAGAAAAGTTCAACCTGTATACCTGTATTTCTAAATGCCGCATAAGTTATTTGTAATAACAAATGATTTTGATGAAATCAGATAATTTTTACAATATAGTGAACGAATGCGTATTATAGGTAATTATTTTAACACATTTAAAAAACAATATAAAAATTTTACGCAAATTTTAATTGGTATTAATTTCACAAATTCAAAATAATTTTACACCTACACCAGCGAATAATTTTTATAAAACGTGATTTATTAGGTGTTTTATTTACTATTTTTGTCAAATGATATTCACATATATAAATTTTGGGTCTGTACGAAAAATTGTGGGATCAATAAGATCTTGATAAGTAAGTAAGAATGAAAAAAGGGTC
>JBJEWX010000231.1:0-8035 GCA_051885275.1 Succinivibrio sp.
TTAAGGGGCTGTTTTATAATGATCTAAAAGTTTATTTCAGACCATTTACAAAAAATGTAGTATTTAATGCTTTGGTCGTTAGATCAATCGAACAGAAAGTCCCTGCTTCAGCAAGTGAGGGAGGATGTCACTAGCAAAATACTGAAAACAGAACTTGTCGGTGAATAATGAGCGAATATAATCAGATTGAATTTGGAAATGTTACCTTTCTTATATGCAGTGAACTACCAAATGATAAAGATCAGAATTATTATGAATCTTTCTTTGATAGAGCTGAGATACTAAAAGATCAAAACGTAGAACTTCGAGGAGGCAGGGGCCAGACTCTTCTGTATATAAAAGACAATATGAATTTAGTCCTACGACACTACAAGAGAGGGGGTTTAATAGGAAAGGTATTATCCGATAAGTTTTTTTTCTTTGAGCCTAATTCGCACAGAGCTGCAGATGAATTTAAGCTTCTGCAGTATATGCTTTCGCAGAATCTTCCTGTACCGCAGCCAGTAATTGTCAGAGAGGAAAGAGGAATAATACATATAAGGCAAGATATTGTTATAAAAAGGCTAACTGGTTACCAGGATCTGTCATATATTTTAAAGGAAAGAGCACTTACAAAAAATGAGTTTTATTCAATTGGAAAGACCATTAAACTCTTTTTCGATGTTGGTATTCTTCATACAGATTTAAACATCCGTAATATTCTGATGAATGAAGAAGGAAAGATCTGCATAATTGATTTTGATAAATGTTTTAAGAGAACTATGACAAAAGATTTAAGAAAGAATGTTATAGACAGATTAAAAAGATCATTTATTAAAGAAAAAGCAAATAAAAAGATCCCAGCGGAAAACTTTCATGAAACTTCTTTTAAAACTTTGGAAAAAGCATCACTTTAAAATATAACTGTGCGATAAAATTAACCATTAAGTCAACAAAGGGGCTTGAATTATGGAAGAAAAAAAGACTGTTGTGATCCTTGACCATCCATCATTTGATAGATCAAATGTACATCGTCGCTTTGTAGAAGAGATGAGAAAATATCCAGATGAAATTCTTATTCATAATCTTCAGAGCGTGTATCCAACAGGAAAAATCGATGCTGCAAAAGAGCATTCCATAATTGATAACAATGGCTCATTAGTCTTTGAATTTCCTGTTTACTGGTTTTTCTGCCCTCCAAAAATGAAAGAATGGTTTGATAAGGTATTAACTTCCGATTGGGCTTTTAAAAATGGTCATCACCTTAGAGGAAGAAAGGTAGCTATTGCTGCAACCTGTGGCAGTGAAGAGGAAGCCTATACACCAGAAGGAAGACATCACAGATCGCTTGAAGAATATCTAAATCCAATGTTAAGGGCTTTTGAAATGTGCCAGGCAGAATATGTTGGAATGTTTGCTGTTTATGGCATCAACAATGCAGAAATAATGGATGCTAACGCCATCGGTCAGAGAGCCAGAGACTATGCAGAGTTTTTACAAAAACTCAAAGTCTAAAAACTAAAGAGTTATAATGCTTTTGAAGTTAGTCAATCGAACAGGAAAAACCACTTATGCAAGTGGTTGAAGATGTCACGATTTGCTCTTTAGAACTTCCTCAATTGCCTGAATTGATCGGCAAATTGCTCCTCGACCACGCTGTTGAACATCTAGAGCCTTGATCCCTGTCTTAATCAGTAGTTCTTTGTTTGACAGCAGTTTTACTGCGATACGAGACAGGTTTTCTCCATCATCAGTCAGGAACGCTCCCCCTGCATCAGTTAATTTGTCAAATTGCTCTTTAAAATTGTAAAAGGCAGGTCCTGTAACAATAGGAAGTGAGAAAAAAGCAGGCTCTAGTGGGTTATGGCCACCGATATCAACTAGGCTTCCCCCCATAAAAACAAGATCACAAAGGCCTAAATATTTTTCGATCTCACCTATTGAGTCACCAATAAGAATATCTTTTTTAATATCCTCAAAGCTTGAAAGCTGAGACCTTTTAACATAATCAATGTTGAGAGTATTAAGATATTCGCAGGCTTTATCAGTACAGCTCTTATGTCTTGGAACCATTACAAGTTTAAGATCCTGTAAATCCTTTTTTGCATTAAGAAAGGCATCAATAACGATCTTTTCCTCTCCATCATGTAGACTTATTGCGCCTAATACTTTTTCCCCTAGAATCTTTTTTTTGATTGCATTTGTTTCCTGATACATCTTTTCGTTAGGTTTTAGATCATATTTAATGTTTCCTGAAACACAAACATCGCTTTCATCAACACCTATTCGAACATACCTAGATTTGTCGTTCTCAGAAACACATGAAACTCTTGTAAGTTTAGTGGCAATAAGATCTTTTACCAAATTCCTATACTTAAGGTATTTTTGACAGTTTTTTTCCTGCATTCTTGCATTGACTATGATGACAGGACATTTGTTTTTCTTAGCTCCATCAAGCAGATTAGGCCAAAGTTCAGTATCAATAATGACAAGTATCTTTGGTTTAAAATGGTGAAAAAAGCGCCAGACTGCAAGAGGTGAATCTAAAGGTGAGAATACTGTAGTTACCCCACTTATTCTTTGAGCAGTCAGCTCTCCTGTTGTAGTAAGTGTGGACAGAAGAATTTTTTCATCAGGGTGAGCTTTTTTAAACTCTTCAACCAAGGGTTTTATAGAATTAATTTCACCCACTGAGGCCCCATGAAACCAAATGCAGTTTTTCTCGTGTTGAGAATACCATCCAAGCAGTTCAAGAATTCTCTTTCCATACGGAGGATCTTTTCTTCTCTTGTATGCAATAAGGCAGGCTCCAATATAAGCTGCAAGAGTTGTCAGAACTTTATATATGGCTAGTACGGCAAATGAAGAAAGTCTCATGTTCTTCCTTAGATATCAACAAATTGTTTTAATTTTTCGATAACCATATCAGGAGTTATCTTTTTTTGACAGGCATAGGTTCCAAATTTACAGGTCCTTTTAAAGCAAGGGTGGCATGGCTCATCTGATTCAACGCATATTGCCTTTTTTGACAATGGTGGCGTATAGTTTGTTGAAGTTGAGCCAAAAATACATACCTGAGGAATATCGGCTGCAGCAACCGTATGCATTAGTCCAGAATCATTGCACACGGCTACTGAGGACTGTCCGACAATATCTAACGCTTCTGTTAGATTAGTTTTTCCTGCAATATCATAAAAATAAGGTTTGGAGCTTTCGTCTAGATGTTCATAGATTGCCTGAACAGTAGGAATATCCTTTTTTGAGCCTAGCCCTATAACACATCCGTTTTTCTTAATCCAGGCATCCGCAACTTTGGCAAAGTACTCAACAGGCCAAAGCTTAGAGGGCCCATAGTTAGCTCCACATCCTAACACCATTGCTTTTCTTGAAAGATCAATTCCAAGTTCTAAAGCTCTTTTTTCTGGAAGAGGTTTAACTGTAAGCTTGGGGTATTCAAAATCAGGTAAATCTTTAGCTGTTTTTACCTTTTTCTTATCGTAAGCCAAAGCAACATATCTTTGAACCATATAAGGAAAATCTTCCTTATTGTTTCTTATGTTATTCAGGATTAAATAGCGGGATTCACCTTTAAATCCTCTTCTGTCAGGGATCTTTGCAAAAAATCCAATCAAAGCTGATTTAAGAGAATTTGGCAGAACTATTACAGAGTCGTAATTCTCACTTCTGAGTTTTTTTCCTTCCAAATAGCGAAGCTTGAGATTGAAGGATCCATGATTAAAAGGATTGATAAATTTCTTATCAAGTTCTTCCATTCTGTCCAAAATAGGCATTGTATACTCAGGAGCATAAATATCTATAGAACAATTAGGCTCAAGCTTTTTAAGTGTTTTAAACAGGCTTTGAGCCATGATTAGATCACCTAGCCAGGAAGGTGAAATAATGAGATATTTTTTTGAAAAACTTTCTGTCATATATCTGTATCAATAAATAATAGAATTACGTGCTATTTCTTAATTATAAATATTATAATTGAGAAATAGTTCATCAACTTAGGAAATAGACACATGATTATTGTAACAGGCGGTTGTGGTTTTATAGGTTCAAATATTGTAAAACACTTAAATGATAGAGGTATCAAAGATATCCTGGTCGTTGATAACCTTACAAACGGCCATAAGTTTATTAACTTAACCGATCTTGACATTGCAGATTACATGGACAAGCAGGATTTTATCGAATTGGTTCATGATGAAAAGAGATTTGATGCAAAGTTCGGTACTAAGAATATTGAGGCTATTTTCCATGAAGGAGCCTGCTCGGCAACAACTGAGTGGAATGGCAAATACATCATGAAAAACAACTATGAGTATACTGTTGATTTATTTGAATTTGCTGTTGCCCATAAAATTCCTTTCTTCTTCGCCTCTTCTGCTTCTACCTATGGTGATGGTAACGTTTATGTAGAAGACAGAGAAAATGAAGGTCCTCTAAATGTCTATGGCTACTCAAAGTTTCTTTTTGACGAGTATGTTAGAAGACGCCTGCCAACAATTTCATCTCAGGTAGTTGGATTAAGATATTTTAATGTTTATGGCCCAAGAGAATCTCATAAAGGTTCAATGGCTTCTGTTGCCTTCCATTTAAATAATCAGATGTTAAAGGGAGAAAACCCTAAACTGTTTGAAGGTATAGATGGCTATGAGAATGGCGGGCAGATGAGAGACTTTGTGTATGTAGGCGACGTAGCAGAAGTTAATCTGTGGTTCCTAGAGCATAAAGGTCCATCAGGAATTTATAACTGTGGTACTGGACGTGCTGAACCATTCTTAAATATTGCAAAAGCAGTGATCAAGCACTTTGGTAGAGGAGAAATCGAATTTATTCCTTTCCCTGAGCATTTAAAAGGCCATTACCAGTGCTTTACTCAGGCTGATTTGACTAAGCTGAGAAATGCTGGATGTGATATTGAATTCAAGACTGTTGCCCAGGGTGTAGCTGAGTATCTGAAATGGCTGAATTCGAAATAGTTGATGATTATGTATTTGAGGTGTGCCTTCTACCTAGAGAGAAGGCGCTCTCTTTTACTGATTACCTAAATTCAATCGGTATCAGAGCAAAAGCAAAACAGAACTTTAATGACAAATATTCAGTCTTTGTAACCAAAGATGCAGATATATCTAGGGCAAAACAGGAGTTGATAAGCTATATAAATTCTCCTTATAGCGCTAGGTATTCAAAGCCCTCCTGGTCTAAAGGTACCACTGTTCATAGAGCAAGAGAGCTCAATGCTGGTATCATGTCATTTGGCTTTAGTCTAACCTCGTTAACCACCCTTGTGGAAATAGTCTGCATTCTTGTATATCTCGTATATATATTTGATAAGGATATTATTACAGGTTTACTTGCCTTGCACGGAGCTGAACCATTTTCAGAGGTGTATTCCTACTATAAACTTATTACTCCTACCTTTGTACATTTTTCATTCCTTCATATTGCTTTCAATCTGGTGATGTTTGAGGCGTTAGCAAGACCTCTTGAGAAGACTTTTGGAACTAAAAAACTGTTTTCTTTGTTTATTTCTGTAGCTGTTCTTTCTAATGTCCTTCAGTATGAGTTTATACCTGTAAATACATATTTTGGAGGAATGTCTGGAGTTGTCTATGGAGTAATTGCATATTCAGCAATTATTTCAAGAAGGAAGGATCTTTCCGGAAAATTTGTGGTTCCGCAAGGCCTATTAGCTGTGAGTGTTGGTTTTATTGTGTTAGGTTTCTTTATAGATGGTATTGCTAATCTATGTCATACAGGCGGACTTGTTATCGGCTGTCTGTGGGGATTGGTAGATCTGAAGAGATGCAATTAAAACAGGCAACTTTGCTATGACCCTAGTAAGTTTGACAAATTTACTGGGGTCACTACATGTGGTTGCCTGTTTATTCTAAAAAGTTAGTCAGCTAACTTTACGATTGACTTACCGGTCATCTCTGCAGGAACCTCAATGCCCTTTAAGTAAAGCATTGTAGGTGCAATATCTGACAGACGACCATCTGCTCTCATAGTTGCCTTACGACCATAGTAGATGAATGGAACTGGCAGATTTGTGTGGGCTGTATAAGGAACACCAGTGGTTAAATCCTTCATACGCTCGCAGTTACCATGATCTGCAGTAATTAAACACTCACCGTCAACCTTCTTTAATGACTCAATTACTCGACCAATGCAGTGATCAACTGCCTCACAGGCCTTAACTGCAGCTTCAAATACGCCAGTGTGGCCCACCATGTCACCGTTTGGATAATTGCAGATAATCATGTCATACTTGCCAGACTCAATTGCTGCGCATAATTTATCTGTTAATTCAGTTGAGCTCATTTCTGGCTGAAGGTCATAGGTTGCAACCTTAGGGCTCTGGATAAGGATTCTGTCCTCGCCAGGGAAAACAGTTTCTACACCACCGTTGAAGAAGAAAGTAACATGAGCATATTTCTCAGTTTCTGAAATGCGTAACTGAGTAAGACCCTTCTTAGATAACCACTCACCTAGAGTATTGGTTAAATCCTCTGGTGGATATGCACAGTCTGTATTGATGTCAGCTGCGTACTGAGTAAGCATAACAAAGCTTGCAAGCTTAGGTTTTACAGAACGTACAAAGCCTGTGAAATCGGCGTCAGCATTAACGAAAGAACGTGTAATCTGGCGAGCGCGGTCAGCTCTGAAGTTCATGAATACTAATGAATCGCCATCCTGAAGGGGAGCCTTTTCACCAATTACAGAAGCTTTCACGAACTCATCATTCTCGTCACGGGCATAAGCTGCATCAAGAGCTTCATGGGCAGAAGCAAAAGAATCAAACTCACTCTTTGCCTGTGTTATAAGGTCGTAAGCCTGCTGTACACGATCCCAGCGGTTATCACGATCCATAGCATAGTAACGTCCTACGATAGTAGCAATTCTACCTGCACCTGCTTCTTTGAAAGCATTTTCAATAACATCAATATATTCATGAGCTGAACGAGGAGCAACGTCACGACCGTCGGTAAAGGCATGGAAGTAAACATTTTTAGCTCCGCGTGAAGCTGCAAGTTTAATCATTGCAACAATGTGATCCTGATGAGAATGAACTCCACCTGGAGACATCAAACCCATAATATGAACGGCTTTGCCTGCTTTTGCTGCGTCATCTACAGCTTTGCATAGAGTTGGATTTTTAAAAAAATCACCATCAGAAATGGCTTTACCAATTCTGGTTAACTCCTGATAAACAATTCTGCCAGCACCAATATTTGTGTGACCTACTTCTGAGTTACCCATCTGACCGTCTGGAAGACCTACATCAATGCCAGAAGCCTGAATATCAGTATGAGCATATTCAGCTGCAAGCTTATCAAGATTAGGGGTATTAGCTGCTTCTACAGCATTGAATTCTTTAACAGGATTATCTCCCCAACCATCCATAATGATCAGAGCAAGAGGTTTTTTCTGTGTCATAAAGTATTACTCGTAAAAATATAAAAAAGGAATAGTGATATTTTACAGTTTTTTTGAGCGTTTGGGGTCATTATATTTAGTTCGAGGACAAAGCTAGGTATTTTGGAACAAAGATTGTTCATAATTAGTGTTTTTCAAGCTTTTATTGTGAGTATTGGTGTTTTTGGCTACTATATAGTGTGCTAAAATTTCTTTCTGTATTTTTTATTAAAACAGGAGCTGCTGTGGAAGACTTTTTTTCTGCTGAAAATTTAGATCAGTATATTGCTTTTGCAAGCAGACACCAGATAATGGTGTTTGTATTTATTGCTCTGTTATGTGCGTTAATCTATATGCAGGTTCGCATTATGATTGCAAGAGTTAAAAAACTTAACTCAAACGCAGCTAACGTGATGATAAACAGAGAAAACGGTGTATATGTTGATGTGAGAGTTTCAACTCTGTTCTCAAAAGGACATATTGCAGGATCTGTTAATATTCCTCTAGCTGATATAAAGAGCGGAAAACTTGCAAGAATTGACAGTTACAAGGATAAACCTGTGATTGTTGTTGGCAAGGATAAAATGGATTCAGATTGCTTCAATGCAGTTGTATCTCTTAAAAAACA
>JBJEWX010000232.1:0-1849 GCA_051885275.1 Succinivibrio sp.
ATCTTACTGATAAAGGATCTTTGATTACTTCGGATCTTCTTAGTGATAACGAACAGCTATATCCTTATTGTACTGTGATACAGGCTCAGGTATATGAAACAGCTTCAAAGTTTCCTTTTGCGATTTGGACATTGTCTTTACTGCGCTATATCCGTCACCGAACTCGACAGTCTTAATTCCCTGTAAATCTGAGGCTTCGTGCATAAGTGTGGGTAAAAGCACTTGTCTCTGAATAACACAATTTACAAAACAAGAGCTTTTGGATATTCTTCTTTGCACCTGTCAGCCTCACAAAGATCAATATTTGCACTTAGCACTTCAGGTCTGTCAGCACCTGCCATACAGATGGTTTTTCCATAGGGAGACACGATCATAGAGTGTCCAAGCCCCTCCATACTTCGACCAATATTCCCAGCCTGATTACAAACCACTAAAAAAGCCTGAGTGTCATAAGCTCTAGTCTTAGCCATGCTGATCCACATCTGTTCTTTTTCAAGGCGTTCTTTTTTATCTGATAATACTGCTGATGGAAAAATCCATGCGGTAGGCAGGACTATAAGCTTTACATCCTGCATGAGAAATGCGTTAAACATCTGAGGAGAGGTGATATCAAAACAGATTGCAATACCAGTTTTACCAAAGTCAAAATCTACAGTGCATATTTCTCTGCCCGGAGTAATTCTACAGCCTTCTGATCCTCCCAAGTAATTGAACAGATGGATCTTGTCATAAATCTTTAGAATTTTTCCTTTGCGGTCTATTGCAAAGGAGGAATTGTAGAGTCTTCCATCAGACTTTCTTCTGACAACTGATCCTGCAATTACATTTGAATTGTATTTACAGGCAATTTGCCTCATAATGGAGATTATAACGCCTCCATCCTCCTCAGGTGCCATAGCAGAATAATCAATGCTGCTTGCAAAAAACTCAGGAACAACTATCAGATCTGGTTCTTTGCAGGTACATGAACTGAGCATTCCATTTAAAGCTTCAAAATTTGTCTTATAGTCACCAGGAGTAGACTGAAACTGAATGTTTATTATCTGTGTCATTTATACTTTTATTTATGATTGTAGGGATTAGGTTGTAACGCAATTTGTAGTCTGCTAAATATATTCTAAATCCAGATTGAAGAGTACAGTTATTTTGATTTTTTCATAAGGATAGATATCATGACATTTTCTGCTTCAAGCTCCATAAAGAATACAGTTGAGATAAATCTATTATAATAAAGGTGATGATTTACAGAACCTACTGATATTTTTGACAATTAAAGGTGTACAGATGATAAAAACTCCTGCTGTATTTACTCATATACTAGCATTAACAGTTTTTATAGCTCTCTCTTCCTGCTCAACTGATGGTAACGTCACCAAAAGTAAATATCAGCGGTATCAGGAGGCTGTAGAAGCAGTTAAGTACCTAACAGAATCTGATATCAGAAAACTTGTGCTGCTTAAAGATTCTGATCCTCTATCTTCAGTCAAAGGTGAAGATGTAATATTGGCAACATTTCATGATGCACCTATGTTCTATGAAAAAGGAACTGACAATGAACTTAAAATAGGAGCCATGTGGACTGTTACTCTTAATGAGATTTCTCATAAAATGACTTCTGACAGCAGTAACTGTTCCTATAACCGAATTATTGAGCTTATAGGTTTAGCTCCAGATGATACTGTTACTTCTGTATCAGTTCTTAGGGTAAAGGTAAAAGACCTGTACCGACCTGCCTATAATCCGGATGTAACAAGTCAAAAAATGAGTTTTAACTTAAACTCAGAGGATGAGGATTTTGTACGTTTCTTTAAAGGAAACTTTGTTGATAATCCCTATCCGTGGACAGCTT
>JBJEWX010000233.1:0-7927 GCA_051885275.1 Succinivibrio sp.
ATGTTAATGTCATAGTAGAGTTTACCCTGGCTCTGAATCCAGGTGGTGATGCTGCACCTTTGTGTCAGCTCATAAAAGCTTGTTTCCATAATGTCAAAGACCTCAAGCATGTTGTCTACCTTGACATGAATGGTATCAGGTGAATTGAGTTTTCTTAGTAAAAGAGCATCTTTGATATCAATAAAAGCTAAAGCTGAATCTATCTGCCCGCTGGTTTTAAAGATACCTACAACTTTAAAGGGTTTTACGGTTACAGAACCAAACCCGTCCAGATTACTCTGGGCGTCTATTGCACTTAGGTTTACAAGATCACCCTTTTTAACATTCAGTTTTCTTGCAATAGAATTGCCCAGGATAACGTTTTTCTGATCAGAATCTGAGTGAAGAGCAAGCAGGTCGCAATCCATAAATCTGTCAAGACTTACAACCTCTTTTTCATGAATAAGATCAATTCCTGTAACAAGAGCAGGAGCAAAGCTCTGATCATGGCTGAAAGCTCCGTTTAAGGTAACAGCAGCTGCAGCCTCGAGTATATGAGGATTGCGCTTTAAGATCCTTATCTGTTCTTCAACATCATTAAATCCGGTTTTTTCATAGGAATGGACTGTTGCTGAGGGGATCAGGGACAGCACTCTGTTTTTCAGCTCATGTTCAAAGCCATTCATGGCAGAAAGACCGATGATGATAGCGCATACTCCAACTGCAATTCCTAAGGTTGAGGCAATTGAGATAAATCGGGCAAGAGCGCCATATCTTTTGGAATTTAAAAATTTAACGGCCAGTTTCAAGGCAAGACTAAAGTGCATCAATTACCCCATCCTTCATGGTATAGACTCGGTCACATTTCTTAGCAAGTGTATTGTCATGGGTAACCATTACCACAGCAATATGCTCATCTCTTGCAAGTTCTGTAAACAGGGAAAAAACATCTGCAGAGTTTTTGGCGTCAAGATTTCCGGTTGGCTCGTCTGCAAGAATAATTTCAGGATGAGTTACTATTGCTCTTGCAATTGCAACTCTCTGTCTTTCGCCTCCTGAAAGTTCTGAAGGTCTGAAACCGAGTCTGTGGGAAAGCCCAACGCGGTTTAGATAATGCAATGCCTTAGAGTTTGCCTCTTTTGGTGAAACATTACCAATTAAAAGCGGCATCATTACATTCTCAAGTGCTGTAAAATCGCTTAACAGATGGTGAAACTGATATACAAACCCAAGATTTGCATTACGGAACTGAGCCTTTCTTTTGGCGCTCTGCGCGGTCAGATCAATATCCTTAAAGATAATCTGTCCTGAGCTTGGGGTATCAAGGGTTCCTAGTATGTGCAGAAGAGTACTTTTTCCTGAGCCTGATTTTCCGATAATTGCTGTAAGCTCATTGTCTCTGATATCAAGGTTAATTCCCTTTAGCACTTCAGTTTTAATCTTTCCATCATTATAAGAGCGGGTAATATTGCGTGCCTTTAGAATAATTTCACTCATTGTTAGCCTCGACTTAAATTTACAGCAGGATCAGTTGCAGATGCTTTGAATGCAGGATAGATGGTAAAGAGCAGTGTCATAAGAACAGAACCGCATGCAATCATCAGAAGATTTGAAAAACAAAGCTCAACCGGAATTGATCCCATATTGCCGTTTAGACCCAGAAGGTCTGGAATAATGTAGGTTGCAGGAATTCCTATGATTATTCCTGCGGCAGTGCCGATAAGACCTGAAAACATACCCATCTGAACAAATACAGAAAGAATTTTTCCGTTAGTAAAGCCTAGGGTTTTTAAGATTGCAATCTCGCTTACGCGGGCACTTACCATCATGGCAAGCGCTGAGAGGATATTAAAGGCTGCCACTACAATAACGAGGAAAATCATAATTGACATGGAAAGCTTTTCCATTGCTACAGCCTTAAAAAACTCACCCTGAACCAGCGTCCAGTCAGTATACGTATAGCCAAGTTTATCAAGCTTTTTACTTACAGACTCAATTTGAAAAGGATCTTTTAGCCATAATCTTACGGATACCGGCTTTGCAGGCATTCTAAACAGGCGTCTTACATCGTCATAATTGCCAATGGCACTTGGAATTACAGCGGAGCCTGATGATGCATAGTTGTACTTTAAGGTAAATATTCTCTGGGTAGGAGTAAGTCCAAGAGGGGTATACCTGGCGTTTACTGTGCTTATAAGCCGCGCTCTTGCCATGAGTTTCTGTCCGGTTTTTATATAAAGAGCGGTTTGTGCATTAAGGGCAAAGCTTCCTTTTTCAGGAATATGGGCAATTCTCAGATCGTCAGGGGAAAGATTGTCTTTTGTAATAATTGAGTTTTTATCCATACCCTCGAGGTTTACAAGAGAAATATAGTTATAGCCCTGCATCAGAACCTGTCCCTGCACAAAAGGACAAAGGGCATTTACCTCATCAATTGCAAGAAGTTCATCTTTTTTATCCATGTCTGCACTGACAATCACATGAGGGGTGTTCTGCAGAATCGTAGCTTTTAGTCTGCTTTCAAGCCCCTGCATGATAGCAGTATCAATGATAAGAGCAGCTACCCCGATTGTGATGCCGATAATAGACAGTATGGCAACAAAGAATGCAAAACGGTGGGCCTTGCTGGTAAAACCATATTTTAGGGCTATGGCAGAAGTTAAAGGAAGAAAACTCACATCTAAACCTTAAATAAGAAAAATTTCAACAGCGCCAGTGCTGTTTTACTGCATTATCAGCAGCATTTTAGCATAGTAGCGGGGAGTTTATTTTCCCGATGATTAAGTAAAATTTTTCTGACTCTGATGTGCAGTTGTTTTCGCCCAGAAATATGAAGCTGCATTTTTTATTATTCAAAAACAGGTGCTCTTTTTTGGTGAATTTCTGATCTGTTTTTTAGCGTAATAAGAATTAATTGCACCAATATAAAGAAGTAGGCATTTTTTTAATTTCAGTAAAAAAAGGCTCAATTTTTTAAACTTACCTTTTTAATTATCTGATATTAAAGATAAAAAAATCTTTTAAAGCATAAAAAAAACTATAAGTTCTTCTAATATGCAGGTTTGACGAAAAATTCTGCGCTTACTAATCTGTATCTGTCGAACGTTATTAGGAGATTTCTTATGAAATTAAATTCATTTGCAAAGCTGTCATTGTCTTTGGCACTTATGGGAAGTGCAGCACTCTCATATGCAGAGGACACCATCAAGATTGGTGTTTTGCATTCTCTGTCAGGCACAATGGCAATTTCTGAGACAACCTTAAAAGACACAGTTTTAATGCTTGTAGATGAGCAGAACAAGAAAGGTGGCGTTCTTGGAAAGAAACTGGAGGCTGTGGTTGTTGACCCTGCATCAAACTGGCCATTATTTGCTGAAAAGGCAAGAGAACTTATTTCAAAGGATAAGGTAAGTGCAATCTTCGGCTGCTGGACCTCTGTATCACGTAAGTCAGTTCTGCCTGTAGTTGAGGAGTTAAACGGCATCCTCTTCTATCCTGTACAGTATGAGGGCGAGGAATCCTCAAAGAACGTTTTCTACACAGGTGCTGCGCCTAATCAGCAGGCAATTCCTGCTGTTGACTACCTGTTAAAGCAGGGCGTAAAGCGCTGGGCCTTAGTTGGTACTGACTATGTTTATCCACGTACCGCAAACAAGATCCTCGAAGCATACTTAAAGTCAAAGGGCTTTAAGGATGAGGATATCATGATAAGCTACACCCCATTTGGTCACTCAGACTGGCAGTCAATTGTATCTGACATTAAAAAATTCGGTACTGCCGGCAAGAAGGCTGCAGTGGTATCAACCATCAACGGTGATGCAAACGTGCCATTCTATAAGGAACTTGCAAACCAGGGTATTTCAGCAAAGGACATTCCTGTAGTTGCATTCTCAGTAGGCGAAGAGGAGCTTTCAGGTATAGATACCAAGCCACTGGTAGGTCATCTTGCAGCCTGGAACTACTTTGAGTCTGTTGACTCAGAAATCAATGATGATTTTATTGAGAAGTGGCACAAGTACACCGGCAATGAGGAGCGCGTAACTAACGATCCTATGGAAGCTACCTATATTGGTTTTAACATGTGGGTAAAGGCAGTTGAAAAGGCTGGCACCACAGACTCAGACGCTGTTCAGGAGGCTCTGTTAGGTGTAACTGTTCCAAACCTGACCGGTTCCTACGCCACCATGATGCCAAATCACCACATTACCAAACCGGTACTAATTGGTGAAATTCAGGAGAACGGTCAGTTCCAGATTGTAGATGAGACTCCAAGCACAGTTGTTGCTGATGAATGGTCAGATTATCTTCCAGGTTCAAAAGATCTGATTGCAGACTGGAGATGGCCAATGAAGTGCGGCAACTTTAATGTAAAGACAGGAAAGTGCGGCGGTAGCTCTAAGTAATATCTTAATAAATCCCTGTACTTTCTATCAGAATAGACGGTTCAGGGATTTTTCATATGTACAGGAACGATGATGAAAAGATCTTTTATATATCAGCTTCTTTGTACCTGTCTGTGTCTGTTTTTATCACTTGGTGCCTATGCACAGGATATCAGCGGAGCATTAGACTGCTTTGCTGACAGAAGCTGTTCCTTTGAGGAAAAACGTGAATCGGTCAGCGTGCTGGCAAAAGACAGCTCTCAAGTTGCAGACAGAGTACTTACAGGTTTGAACGAAGGCACTTTGTATTATGACAGAAAGGGCTCTGGGCTGTATCTGTCAACTAACAACAACAGCTATATAAGTGTCACCACAAATGAGCGTTATTCCGGGAAGAGCAGAAATCTCAAAAAGGTGGCAATCAACAATTCTATCCGTGAAGATCTTTCTCTGATAATAGCAGTAAGAGATCTTAACAATCCTTTGCTTTCAGTTGATCAGCGCACTCAGAGAGCCTATGAGCTTATTGGCAAGGTTGATATACAAAGATGCGAGCCGTTTGCAGTATTAAGAGACAGGGCAGTAGGTGTAAATGACGATTTTGCGCAGGCTCTAAATTACGTTATAGCAGCAGCTGATCTTGAGAATGAGGATGCAAAGGTAAGAAACGGAGCCATGAGAATATTAAGTGATTTCTCATCTCCAGTTCTAATTGACCGCTTTGAAAAAATTGCGCTAAATGATCCAGATCCTACAAACCGTCTGTATGCCTCAAAGCTTGTGACCTCTCTTAGGAGCATGCAAAAAGTCAACTCCGGCGTTGAAACAGTTTACTTTGGATTATCTTTAGGCTCTGTTTTGGTACTCTCTGCAATTGGTCTTAGTGTTACCTTTGGTGTTATGGGCGTAATCAACATGGCCCATGGTGAGCTGATGATGATTGGTGCATACACAACCTATGTGATGCAGCAGTTAATGCCTTCCTATCCTGGGCTTGCCCTGATCCTGTCAATCCCTGCGGCCTTTATAGTGTCAGGTCTTGTTGGCATTGCCATTGAACGCAGTGTTATAAGGTATCTGTACGGCAGACCACTTGAAACACTTCTTGCAACCTTTGGTATCAGTCTTCTGCTGCAGCAGGCGGTTCGCTCTATCTTTACCGCCCTCAACAAGAATGTTGTGATCCCGGATTTCATGTCAGGCGCCTTTAAGATTAACGAGTTTTTGTCACTGACATACAACCGCTTATATATTATTGTGTTCTGTCTTCTGGTGTTCTTCTCACTTAGATACTTCCTCAAGCACTCAACACTTGGTATACAGGTACGAGCAGTTTCACAGAACAGAGCGATGGCCAGAAACATGGGTGTACATTCAGGCAGGGTAAATGCACTGACCTTCGGTCTTGGATCTGCCATTGCAGGTTTGGCCGGTGTAGCACTTTCACAGCTTACAAACGTAGGTCCAAATCTTGGGCAGAACTACATTGTTGACTCCTTCTTGGTAGTTGTCTTTGGTGGTGCCGGCAATATTTTCGGAACACTTGTAGCCGGTATGACTTTAGGAATTGCCAACAAGCTTGTAGAGCCTATTTACGGCGCAATGCTGGCAAAGATCATAATCCTGGTAGCTGTTATCCTGTTCATTCAGAAGCGTCCACGCGGATTGTTCCCTCAGCGCGGAAGATCAGTGGAGGATTAGTATGTATTCATTTATAAAAAACGACAAAAAGGGCTTTAGCGTACTTGGATGTGTATGGTTTTTTGTCCTTTTGATTCTATGCGGAAATGTATTCTTTGATGACGGTCAGATACTGTTTGTAGGCTCAAATACAGTAACCCTGTTTGGCAAGTATCTGTGCTATGCGCTTTTGGCAGTATCTTTGGATCTCATCTGGGGATATCTTGGAATATTATCTTTAGGCCATGCCGCATTTTTTGCCCTGGGCGGCTATGTGATGGGCATGTACCTGATGCGCCAGATTGGCAGCAGAGGTGTTTACGGCAATGCCGAGCTCCCTGATTTTATGGTGTTTTTAAACTGGCATGAACTTCCATGGTACTGGTATGGAGTCGGGCATTTTCCGGTTGCACTTTTGCTAATCCTGTTGGTACCGGCTGCTTTGGCCTTCGTATTTGGATATCTTGCCTTCAAATCAAGAGTTGGTGGCGTGTACCTTTCAATTATCACACAGTCTCTGACCTTTGCACTTGCGCTGGCCTTTTACAGAAACGAAACAGGTTTTGGTGGCAACAACGGTCTTACTGACTTTAAAGATATTTTGGGTTTTTCCATATCCTCAGATGCCACCCGTGATGTGCTGCTGATTTTATCTGCACTAGCCTTAACCTTAGGTTATGTTCTCTGCCGCATCATTGTTAACTCAAGGCTTGGCAGAGTCGTGGTAGCCATTCGTGATTCTGAGTCAAGGGTAAGATTCATTGGTTACAAGGTTGAGTACTTCAAGCTTGCAATCTTTGTAACAGGTGCGGTTCTGGCCGGCATTGCAGGAGCCTTGTATGTTCCACAGGTTGGAATTATAAATCCTGGTGAATTCAATCCAATCAACTCCATTGAGCTTGTAATCTGGGTGGCAGTGGGCGGAAGAGCCTCCCTGTATGGAGCCATCATCGGTGCAATCCTTGTAAATTATGCCAAAACCGTTTTTACAGGAGTATTCCCTGATGAATGGTTATATGCCTTAGGTCTTTTATTCGTACTTGTAACTCTGTTCCTTCCAAAGGGCGTTATAGGACTAGTTGAGATCCTGAAGCTAAGACGGCATGCGGCATTAGGTTTAGACAAGACAAAGGCTGAGGAGGCAGAAAATGCATAGAGAAAGTATTAAGAATTTTGCTTCAAAATATCTGTCTTCAAAGCTGCCTGTGCACAAAAACAAGGCTGCAGCTCCAGAAAACAGTCACGGCATGATTCTTTATGTAGAAGGTGTCAGCAAGAGCTTTGACGGCTTTAAGGCAATCAATGATCTGAATCTTTACATTGAAGAGGGAGAGCTTCGCTGCATTATCGGACCTAATGGTGCCGGCAAGTCAACCATGATGGATATTATTACCGGCAAAACCAGACCTGACAGTGGTACAGCCTGGTTTGGTCAGACCTGCAATCTTCTTGAAATGGATGAGCCATCAATTGCAAAGGCAGGTATCGGTCGTAAATTTCAGAAGCCTACAGTATTTGAGAATCTTAGTGTTGATGAGAATCTTGAGCTGGCAATGAAGGCTCCAAAGACTGTATGGACAACCTTCAGAGGCAGATTCAATTCAGAGCAGCAGGATATGCGTGAGCATGTACTTGAGCTTACAAACCTGAAGGAGCTAAGAGCAAGACCTGGACGCGTTTTATCGCATGGTCAGAAACAGTGGCTTGAAATTGCGATGCTTCTGATGCAAAAACCAAAGCTTCTGCTTGTGGATGAGCCTGTTACAGGCATGACCAGGCAGGAGATGGAAAAGACCGGGGAGCTGCTTGTATCACTTGCAGGTTCACACTCGGTGATTGTAGTTGAGCATGATATGGATTTTGTCCGTTCAATTGCAAGAAAGGTG
>JBJEWX010000234.1:0-1832 GCA_051885275.1 Succinivibrio sp.
ATGCTCTATTACAGACTCATAAATACCCTGCTCTCTCATGATCTTAAAGCACATTGAAATGTACAGAGGCATTACAGGAATTGCAGAGGAAGCCTGTGTTACCACACTCTTTAATACTGCTACTTTTGCATCACCGTTTATTGATGCAAGTCTCTGAGTGTTGGCCTTAGCTGCTCTATCTAAATCCTCTTTGGCCTTTCCTAAAGCACCATGCCAGTAAATTGGCCAGGTAATTTCTGTGCCAATGTAACTGTATGCTACTGTTTTGCATCCTTCAGCCAGTACGCCAGCATTCTTTAAAGCCTCAATCCACAGCTCCCAGTCCTGGCCACCCATAACCTTTACAGTATTTTCAATTTCTTCATCAGTAGCAGGCTCTAAGGATGCGGTTATAATCTCATTTTTGTTAGTGTCAATTGCAGTTGAGGTATAAGTCTGTCCTATTGGTTTTAAGGAGGATCTTACAACCTCTCCTGTGCCAGGCATCTTTCTTACAGGAGCAGCAAGTGAGTAAACCACAAGATCAACTTCTCCCAAATCACGCTTGATGATTTCAATTACCTTCTGACGACATTCATCTGAGAAAGCATCAGCATTTACATTGTGAGCGTATAAGCCAGCCTGCTTTGCATACTTAGTAAAAGCTGCAGTGTTATACCATCCTGCAGTACCAGGTCTCTTCTCAGTACCAGCCTTTTCAAAGAATACACCTAAGGTTGCAGCACCTGAACCGAATGCGGCACTAATACGAGATGCCAGACCATAGCCTGTTGATGCACCAATAACCAAAACCTTCTTAGGTCCGTTGGCAATCTGTCCTTTCTTCTTGACAAGTTCGATCTGCTCTTTAACATTAGCATCACATCCTGTTGGATGAGTAGTTACACAAATAAAGCCACGAGCCTTTGGTTCGATTATCATGAATATTTCTCCTTTGAGCTACATTACTCATAAAATTTGCGCTGATTTTACCATATTTTAGATATTCAGTCGCATTTTATCGGCACAATTTGAGCTCATTAGTATAGGGGAGTTCTATAAATTAAACTTCAAAAACCTCGTTACCAAGCGTAATTGAGTCGATCTTTAAAAAATTGATGATTTTGAGACTGCAAAGACTCATTATCAGCTCATTTTGAGCTGAAATTGGTAAATTTAGGCATAAGAATGCTACTTTAGGGACTCTAAAGCTTTTGATATGCGTTATTAGGTGGAGTGTGGGGCTAGATAAACTTTAGCTTTCTTGCTCTATCTATGTTGTAGACTAAGCAAGTAAGAAAGATATTGCTTTTAGCTCTAATCATACCAACAGAGCGTAGGATGAATCCTTTCATGCTTTGTTCAATGAAGCCAAATACATGCTCAACACGGCATCTAATCTTTGATTTAGTGCGGTTATTTTTCTTTTGTTCTTCGGTTAAAGGATGATTGCGATAGCCTTTTTCGCAAACTATAGTTTCGATACCTCTATCGTTAAGATCTTTTAGTTGAGGGGCGCCGATATAACCTGCATCTGCATAGACACTACCTTTAAAATCGGTAGGAATAATGTCAGTGATGATTTGAGAATCATGTACATTAGCAGCTGTAGCTTTAACCATGTGAATTAGCTTGGTAGTTGCACCTACACTTGCATGAGCCTTGTAACCGTAATGAGTTTCATCGCGCTTTTTAGTCCATCTTGCATCAATATCCTTGTGGCATTTCTTTTGAGAATTATCATTCCAAAGAGAGTCACCATTACCAGCTTTGATAACTGCGTTCTCTTCAAAGGTATTTCTTTGCTTAGGTGCTTCATTAAAGCTTGAATCAATGATGAGTTTGTCGTCATT
>JBJEWX010000235.1:0-1824 GCA_051885275.1 Succinivibrio sp.
TTCTTCATACGGCCTTCAACCATCTTCTCAGCAATAGCCTGTGGCTTGCCTGACTGCATAGCAATGTCAATCTGAACCTGACGCTCGTGAGCTACAACCTCTGCTGATACGTCTTCTGGGTGTACGAAATCAGGCTTAGAAGCACAAACGTGCATTGCAACCTGCTTTGCTAATTCAGAATCGCCGCCCTTTAATACTACAGCAACACCGATTCTCTTGTTTGAATGTACATATAAACCTACAGTCTGACCATCCTGAGCCTCAGATACTGAGAGACGACGGATCTGAAGGTTCTCACCAATCTTGGCAACAAGAGCAGTTAAGCCAGCTTCAACAGTCTGACCGTCTAACTGAGCACTCTTTAAGGCCTCAACATCATTGATGTTGTTTGCAAGAGCAAAGTCTGCAACCTTCTGGGCAAACTCAACGAACTCAGCATTCTTAGCGCAGAAGTCAGTCTCTGAGTTAACCTCTAATAAAGCAACCTTTGAACCGTTAGATGCAGCAGCGATGATACCCTCAGCAGCGGTACGGCCTGCCTTCTTAGCAGCCTTTGCAACACCACTCTTACGCATCTCATCGATAGCAACCTGCATGTTGCCGTCAGCAGCAGCAAGAGCCTTCTTACAATCCATCATACCTGCGCCAGTGGCGTCACGTAATTCTTTAACCATAGCAGCTGTAATGGTAGCCATGTTTTATTCCTCTTAAATCTGTAAAAGGCCGGTAAGACCGGCCTTAGAAATTTTCTAAAGTTCTGTGAAATCACAGTGCAGGATCAACTGATCCCATAAACGAAAACTTATTCAGCCTTCTGTGCGTCGTCAGCCTTAGCCTCAGCAGCTTCTTTAGCTTCTTTATCCTGACGAACAGCATCTGCACGTGCAGCGTTGATGGTCTCAACAGCACCCTTCAGATACAGATCAACTGCACGGATAGCATCATCGTTACCTGGAACAACGTAATTTACGCCGTCTGGGTTTGAGTTTGTATCAACAATAGCTACAACAGGGATACCCAGGTTGTTAGCCTCTTTGATAGCAATGTGCTCAACTTCTGCATCGATTACGAACAATGCATCAGGAAGTCCGCCCATATCCTTGATACCGCCTAATGAACGGTTTAACTTCTCAAGTTCACGGGTACGTAATAAAGCTTCTTTCTTGGTTAACTTATCTAAAGTACCATCCTGAGTCTGAGTCTCAAGCTCCTTTAAACGCTTGATTGACTGACGGACAGTCTTCCAGTTGGTTAACATACCACCTAACCAGCGGTGATCAACATAGTACTGACCGCATGACTGTGCAGCAGGACCTACTTTATCAGCAGCTGCGCGCTTTGTACCAACAAACAGAACCTTGCCCTTGTGAGCTACAGTGCTGCTTAAGAAGTTTAAAGCTGCTTCATAGCACTCAACGGTCTTCTCAAGATTGATGATGTGAATACCATTACGGGCACCGAAGATGTACTGCTTCATCTTAGGATTCCAGTAACGAGTCTGATGGCCGAAGTGAACGCCTGCCTGAAGCATGTCGCGCATAGTGATAGATGACATATTTATATCCTCATAAAAGGGTTGTGCCTCCACTGTTCCGGCTACCCAACCTGATAGGCACCCAAGGTATACCGTTGCATAAACAGTGTGCGTTTTCCAAATAAATCAAATACTTATTGAATATCAAACAAGTATTACCTTCTGTACCCATACAAAAGGCAACATATTCTACCATGAAATCTGCAAAATCTACGAAATTAACATTAAAAATCCCTAATATGGCAAAACAGTCAAACTGCGTCAGATCACAAAATCTGACAGATACTGGC
>JBJEWX010000236.1:0-1821 GCA_051885275.1 Succinivibrio sp.
TTATATTTCCTGCGGACCTGCTTCCCTAGCTTCAGATCTTGCATATCTTACAAAAACTCACAATATTGAAAAACTGGCTTTCTTTGACCAGTTCCCCTATACAGATCACTTAGAATCAGGCGTGCTCCTCACTAAAAAATAATCTCCCAAAAGTTTAAAGGCCGAATTCCCTGTTAATTTAGGAATTCAGCCTTAGAGATAGCGTAAACTTTTTCTGTTCATTTCTGGGAGCACTACAGTGTGCTCCCATTTAAATACCAAATGAGGTTTACTTATATATATCTGGAAGAGGTATCTGAGCTACACCTGAATCAACAGCTGCCTTTGCCACCGCAGAAGATAACTGCTGCCTGAGTCTTGGATCCATTGGCTTTGGAATCAGATAGTCTCTGCCATACTCTAGATGATCAACCTGTGCTGCCTTGACTACTTCAGCTGGTACAGGCTCCTTGGCAAGAGCTCTTAATGCACCCATAGCAGCCTTCATCATTGGAGTGTTAATGCACTTTGCTCTTACATCTAGGGCACCTCTAAACAGGTATGGGAAACATAGAACATTGTTAATCTGGTTAGGATAATCAGAACGACCTGTTCCCATGATAATGTCAGGACGCAATCTTGCTACAACCTCAGGATCTACCTCAGGGTCTGGATTTGAGCAGGCAAAAATCACAGCATTCGGAGCCATGTGAATAACCTCCTCATCATTAATCAGACCTGGACCTGACACACCTAGCAGAACATCAGCATCCTTCATTGCCTCCTCTAGAGTCTTAGGACCGGCATCGTTGATGAACCTAGGTTTTTCGCCGTTGTTATACTGTGGACGGTCAGATCTGATAACTCCATGCCTGTCAACCATAAAGAAATTTTCTTTTTTAGCACCACACTCAATCAGAAAATCTGAGCAGGCAATACCGGCGGCACCCGCACCTACGCAGACAACCTTGCAGTCCTCAATCTTTTTACCCTGAAGTTCAACAGCATTGAGAATACCCGCTGTTGTTACAATTGCTGTACCATGCTGATCATCATGGAAAATAGGAATGCTGCAGCGCTTTATCAATTCTCTTTCAATGATGAAACACTCAGGAGCTTTAATATCCTCAAGATTGATTCCTCCAAAGGTATTTGCAATACACTCTACCGTTGTAATGAAGTCCTCAACAGATTTGTTGTCTACCTCAATATCTATTGCATCTATTCCAGCAAAACGGTTAAACAGAAGGGCTTTACCTTCCATAACAGGCTTTGAAGCTAGCGGACCTAAATCACCTAAGCCCAAAATAGCTGTTCCGTTTGAAATAATTGCAACAGAATTGCCCTTGCCTGTATATCTGTAAGCGTTCTCCGGATTTTTTGCAATTTCTCTTACAGGCTCGGCAACACCTGGACTGTATGCTAAAGTGAGATCATCTGCAGTTTCTGCTGGCTTAGTAATTTCTATTTTTATTTTTCCAGGTACAGGATTCTCGTGATAGGCCAAAGCTCTTTCGTGAAGTAATTTAGCATCGTGTGACACAGTAAAACTCCTTAGTCAAATTCTGAAAAATATTTATCTCATATTCATAGATAAGAATAGTTGATAGCCCGCTTGACTGATAATTTTCCTAGGCAGAATTTTGAGGCTAAACGCAAAATTGTGATGAAGAAAACTATTTTTCTAGTCATTTCAAACAATAGTCTAACATTTCAGAATAAAAATAGTTAGTTTATTTGTATACATTGATCAATTTTTAAGCAGAATCCGAGAAGTATTTGATTTAGATTTGATTTTGGATTTGACTTGGGCGGGGTAATAATTAATAAAGCAGACAAAGT
>JBJEWX010000237.1:0-1821 GCA_051885275.1 Succinivibrio sp.
AAAACGGATCAGGAATAAAATTCACTACGCACCATTACAGCTTCCTGATGCTCTTAAAGCAAAGCTGTTATTAGAAAAGACTTCTCGTACTCTTTTGATGCTGCTGGGGAGGCCTAGGGCTTTAAAAAACTGTCAAATGCAGTTTGTATCCTTAAGGATGATGCATGATGTAGCCTTGTAGTTTACAGGGCTCAAGGTAGTACCCTATAGATAATGCTCATGCTGGCTCTTGGTATCAAGCTCCTGACAGGAGATGTCAGGAGCAGATAAATACTAAAGAATAAGAGATAACAGTGGTATTGAAAGTACTGAGAGCAGAGTGGTTAAAAAGGTACCTTCAGACATAGTGCTGCCGTCTATGTTGTTCTTTAGGCAAAGCATAGTGCCTATTGAGGCTACAGGCATACCAAAGAGCACAACTAAAACCTGTGTATACTTGTAGTCAAGCGGACTTATCTTATAGATAAGGTAAAGAGCAAATGGAATTGCTAAAAGTTTTATTGCAGTAAGAATGTACATTCTGGCGTTTCCTATCATCTTTAAAATAGGAATACCGGCAAGGGTTGAACCTATGATAAGCAGTGAGCCAGGTACTGTCATGCTGCCTACAAGGGTACAGGCTTCTGAAACTTCAGCAGGCATCTTTGACTGCAGACATACAATTACTATTGTCAGATAAGTGGCACAAAGGCATGGAGAGAACAGGGTTCTCCACTTAAAATCAAACTTTCCCTTTCCAGAAGTTATGATTGGTACACCAAACATAAAGATCAGAATATTAAAAGGAATGGTTACAACCGCAGCATAAAAGATAGCAGTTGATCCGAATAAGGCCGATAAAACCGGAAAACCAATGTAATTGATGTTTCCAAAGATCAGCATAAATCGGTAAGATCCGATCTTCTCCTTATCCTTGCATAAAAACTTTGATATGCCAAAGGACAAGGCAAACAGGAAAGCATAGGTGAGCAGACCTGCGGTAATTACAGGAGGAATATCCTCAGGTTTTGGAAGGATGTCCCCCATAACAGAAGACAAGATCAGAAAAGGTGCGGTAATGTTTAATATCAGGGATGAGAACTTTCGGTTAAAGTCTACATCCATATACTTAAGCTTGTTGCAGGCAAAACCTATTACAACAAGCAAAAATAACGCTCCCATCTGGGTTAGGGTATCTAAGAAACTCATTTTTGCCTCAAAACAGCTATTAAAGATTTGTGCTCATAATATGCTTATTTTGTGACAAAGGATATAGCTAATTATAAATTTTTATGAATAGGTATTCATATGCTACCAAGCCTGAGGAAAAAAAATCAGTCAAAAAAAAGCTTTAAGATAGGATCATAAAAAGCTAAAACCGAATTTTACCATTGGGTCTGAGCATGACGAGGCCAGCTTAGACTTAATGTTTCCTTCAAAAATAGAAAAGTAACTCTCAGGATATGCTCTACAGCTCTCGCTGCTCACTCACTGAGGTACATCGGTGCTCTTTTGGTATTATTTTTAAAAGTTCAATCACTGAGCTTGTAAAATCATTTTCGCTGATTGAACTCTCACCGTTTAGCCCCACAGGTAGCACCTCATCAGAAAAGGTAAATTTACCGCTTCCATAGGATATAGGATCAAGAAAAAGCGGGTGACAGAGAACTGACCATTTTACATTTGTACAAAGCTTTAATCTTTTATAGGCATTTAAACACAAAACCGAAGATCTGCGCTCTAACTCATCAAGATATAAATCCGAATCCTCGTTGCAGACATACCTGTTTTTGTTTTTATCTGTATAAAAAGCGATATCATTTTCTGTGATAATTCCACTAT
>JBJEWX010000238.1:0-1809 GCA_051885275.1 Succinivibrio sp.
GGAGGTGAAGGTAGCAGAGGAAATATTAGAAAAAGAGCCTAAAGGAAGGCTAAGGGGGCGGAAAAAAACAAAGGAGCAATGAGATTTAAGGAGGAAAAGAAAGCGGCCAAAGGGAGCCCCACCCTCCGTACCACAAACACCCCAAGCCCCCGTACCGAAGCTATCCCCTCTCCGCATACGGACTATTATTTCAGCTTCGGTAATTGACGTAGTTGTTTCTTTGATAAGATAAAAATTAGAAAGAAATGTGCTTTATGAAATAAGAAAGCCCAGCTACAGATCTTTCAATCCGTAACAGGGCTACATAAAAGGGTTACCCTTTTATACGATGAAGTTTACATTACCACCATGCTTCAGCATGTGCTCCAAAGATAACAGTGTTGGTAGTCTTTGTGCATGATCTTACCTTTACACCGTTAACTGATACATCATAGTTCTGTGAACCATATTCTGAGTAGTCAATACCGTTCTCATTTCCGTGTAAATAGGTTACAAAGAACTGAATTTCAGGCTTTGAAAAGAAGTTGCTTGCATCTGGAGAAATTACATAAGCTAAAGATAGTTTCTGTCCCTGCTCAACTGTCTTCTCAGTTCCCTTGAATGCTTTTCTTTCATCATTGAGAACATAATTGTTAGTTGAGGTTACATACATGGCACCCTCTAATTCAACCTTTGTCATCTTGGTTAACTGATAGAATGGTCTTAAAGTTACTTGGAATGACTTATCTGACTTCTTGGTTCTGTCATTTGAATCTGAGATTACATTTATGTTTTCGTCATATCCGCTTGAAGCAGTTAAGTAAACATTATGAGCAAGACCGAATTTTTGGGTAAAGTTAACTACACCAAAGTTAAATAATGACCAACGGTATGCCTTGTTGGATGCGCCTGACTGATCAAGCCATGTACCTGCACCAAAACCTGCCCAGTTTGCATTAGAACCATGATCATAGATCAGAACTGTTTTGTTGAAGCCTGATGAGAATCCCTGTGTTAAATCAACAGCATATCTCTGAGCATTGCTGTAATCATTTTTAGCATGAGCATACTTCATCCAGCCATCTGAATAGCGGTGAGGGATCATTGTAGTATGACGTAACTGCATGTTACCGCCATCCCAAACAGGGAATGCATAGATGAGATCTAAGAAGTTCACAGTACCTTCACCTTTTAGATCTGCACTCTTAATTTCACGATTCTGGGTGTATGTGATTTTATATGCCTCATCTGGCAGATAGGTATCCCATAAATAATCCTTAGACTCGTCACGACGTAACCATGCTAAAGATAACTTGCCCTGACCTAAAGACATACCATCGATACCAACACCAACACCTGACATATCATAGTAACGCCAATCGTTAACATAGGTGTCATCTCTGTGATGATATCTCTTACCAGTCCAAACGGTTGCATCTTTGTCAAAATCAAAGATTCCTTTTACGCTTGTATAAAATTCTCTGAATGCAAAACCACTACCACCTGCAGTCTCACCTGCTGTGAACCAGTCTCTGTTTCTGTGAGCCTTATAACCTAAACGAGAAGAAATTGACCATACAGTGTCATCAACATTCGCAAGATCGGCACCTAACACAATTTCACCATAGGTGCCTGGCTCATAACCTAAACGACCTAAGTGAGCTTTCTCTCCGTCATCGTTCTGAATGTTCTTTGACTGCAGACCTGTACGTAGGAAACCACCGAAATTAGCTTCTACAGCGTTAGCTGAAGGAATTGCTAAAACTGAAGCAAGTACAGCACTTGCCAGAAGATTAACTTTTTTCATTTTTTACATCCCATAATAAATGG
>JBJEWX010000239.1:0-1778 GCA_051885275.1 Succinivibrio sp.
TTGTACCTGAGCTTACTGCCCTCCATATACACGATCTCTTGTATGCTCCCTGAATGTAAAAGCTTGAATCACAAAGCTCCCTGAAAAACATCTCTCTGTCAAAACCTGCATTATCAAGAATCAGATAGTGCTCATCTAAGATATTGCTTTCAAACTTTCCATCTTTAAAGGGCTCTCTTATATTTCCTATATTAAATATACCAGTGGCACTACTGTCAGATATCCTTTCTATTGCCTTTACATCCAGCTTTGAAAAGCGCTTTATATAGGTGTATCTGTCATAGGTATCAATTAAGCTTGAGTATGCAGGAGAGCCTTTCTCTACAAGATAGCCATATCCGGTTTTATAAAAACCTCTCAAATTACAGTCAATCTGTTTTGAAAGAAAAAGTGACTTTAAAAACTGTCCGCTTTCAAACATAGAGTTATGCTCTTTAAGCGAACAGTGGCAGGCAAAGATATCTGCTTTTTTTAGAATTTTAAAAAAGATTGAGCTTTGATTTCCTTCAATAAAAGCTAGAATTTCATCTTTGTATTTTCTTTCACAAAAAATATAATCGCACAGCTCATTTACAGAAGTGCTAAGCAGTACAAGCGCTTTATCAAGTGCCCTGTGATGATCCTTATCTCTTTTTTTGACAAAAGAAAATCTTAACCTTGAGGCCTTATGGCTTACACAAAACTCATCCAGTGTCAGGCTGAAATTATCAGGATTATATATGTACTTTTTGCCTGCAGTTGATATCTTATAATCTGTAAAGAGTTTGCCAAGATCATGAAGAAAGGAAATAAAGATAATAAAAAGCTGCTCTTTTAGCTCATCAGAATCTTGGTGGATCTGCTTTTCTTTATATATCTCAAGAGCCTTTACTGCAACTAAAAGACTATGCCTAAACAACCCTCCTCCATCACTGTCATGAAGAAACTTTGAGGCAGGAGCTATGGAGCAGACTTGTGATAACCTTTGCAGTAAGGATAAAAAGAGTTTTTCCTCATAGGGGGCGTTAAAAAAACACAGCTCGAAGATCCTTTCAATCAGAACCGTGTTATCTTTAATAAGAGAGATTGCTTTTTTATATTCAATAATTACATCACCGCTACCACAGATTAGATAATACTTTTCCTTAAGTAGGTTGTCCTCCTGCGTGCTATCTGTAAATTTGCCGTTTTTTTTAAAGTCTGAATAACTTTGATTAGGTGATGCTGGATTTCTGAAACTGTCTGGTTCTAGAAAGCTTTTGCTTTCTTCAGATAAGGCTTTAGAAATTACAAGGCAGTATGAGATGAATTTGGCAATCAGCCATAAAAGAACCTTTGTAAACAGCTTTTTTAATCCCTTTGAGAACCTTGCTTTAAAAATGTAAAAAAAATGCATAAAGTACCTGTTTTTTTAACTGTACTTTATGCCAATTATTTTTGGTTTCTTGTTATTATTGTCAGTAAGTGAAATTGTCAGCCTATTTTTCAAGCATATGTTTGATAAATAACGGATTTTTGGTATATCTGTTTAAATAGATGGCATAAGGATTTACAATATTGCTTTCATCATATGGATAATATGATCCCAATTTCATTCCATGCTCTCTTAATAGTCCTGAAAAGCCCATTTCATACTTTATTATGATCTGTCGCTTGTTCTTGAGTTTCTTTATCGAATCCATAAAGTCAAACATCCAGCCTGTCATAAAAGCCCTGTTTTTAAGTACAACAAAATAGCTCTGAAGATGAGGATATTTAATCCATTCATACTGATGTCTTCTAATCCTCTTGCCAAAACC
>JBJEWX010000240.1:0-7505 GCA_051885275.1 Succinivibrio sp.
AGGTTATTCCCACACGATTTTTGTGAGAATGATCAGATCGATTTGTTTGTCGTATCATTTTTTTTATTTTGTATATTATATTTATCAGAACACTCACCAGGCTTTGCGTAATAGAACTCAAAAAAAGCTTTGTGTTAAAATTAGGTTATATATTGTTACAGCGCCTCTGGCACTGTCTTTCATTGTCACACAGAATTGTCTGTATATCCATCCTTATAAGAAATACAGAATTGTATATTTTTGATGAAATATGAGTGAAAAATTAAGAATCGGTATTGATGTAGGTTCAACCACCATCAAGATTGTAGTTCTAAACAGTAAGTCTGAAGTTGTCTATAAAAACTACGAAAGACATTTTTCGGAAACTGCCAGTGCTCTTAAAAATAATCTTTTAAAGCTGAAAGCTGTTATTAAAGATTCCAGGTTTTATCTGACAATGACTGGATCCTCAGGCATGGGTCTTGCTCAAAGACTGAACGTTCCCTTTGAGCAGGAGGTTATTGCCTGTACCCTGGCTATAAAAAAGCTTATCCCAAATACTGATACCGCTATTGAATTAGGCGGTGAAGATGCCAAAATCACCTATACAAGAGGTTCTCTTGAACAGAGAATGAACGGTGCCTGCGCAGGAGGTACCGGAGCTTTTATCGATCAGATGGCAAATCTGCTCAATACCGATGCTCCTGGGCTTAATCTGCTTGCAAGGGAAGGCTCAAAGATTTACACCATTGCCTCCCGCTGCGGCGTTTTTGCCAAAACTGATATTCAGGCTCTGATAAATGATGGAGCCAGAAAAGAAGATCTTGCTCTGTCAATTCTGCAGGCGGTTGTAAACCAGACCCTGGGTACCCTGGCTCAGGGAAGACCGGTTGAAGGCAAGGTAGCCTTTTTAGGTGGTCCTTTAACCTTTATTTCAGTTCTGAAAGATCGTTTTATAAAAACGCTTGAACTTGATGAGGACTCTGTCATTGATACCCCCGATGCCTGCTACTTTGTAGCCCATGGTGCAGCTCTCTCAGAAGAAGGCTGTCTTACTGATGCTGATTCGCTTCTTTTGGCTGTTGCAAACTCTCAAAAATCAGAGCAGCCTGCATCAGGTATCCATGAGCCCCTGTTTGTCTCCCGTGAGGATTACGACGCTTTTGTTCAAAGTCACAGCAGGGATATTGTAAAAAGAGGCAGTATTTCCACCTACAAAGGTCCGGTCTATGTCGGTATTGATGCTGGCTCAACCACCTCTAAACTTGCCGCCGTTACCGCTGACAATGAGCTCCTGTATACCATCTACAGATCTAATCAGGGTTCTCCTTTAAATACTGTCGCCTCCGAGCTTTTAGAACTTTATGAACACCTAAATGAGGACTGTTATATTGCAGGTGTAACCACCACAGGTTACGGGGAATCCCTTGTAAAAGCAGCACTGCATGCTGACTATGGTGAGGTTGAAACGTTCGCGCACCTAAGGGCTGCAAGAGAGTTCTGTCCTAAGGTATCCTTTATTATGGATATCGGCGGTCAGGATATGAAATGCTTCTTTGTAAAGGATGGCAACATCGGTAATATCACCCTGAATGAGGCCTGCTCTGCAGGCTGCGGCTCTTTTATTGAAACCTTTGCTAAGAGTCTGAACCTGAGTGCAGCTCAGTTTGCAGAGCTTGCGGCACAGTCTGATGCCCCGGTTGATCTGGGTACAAGATGCACCGTGTTTATGAATTCAAAGGTTAAACAGGCTCAAAAAGATGGAGCCTCCCTTGGAGACATCTCAGCAGGCATTTCAATCTCAGTCATTAAAAACGCCCTCTTTAAGGTAATGCAGCTTAAAGATACTAAAGCTCTAGGTGATCATATTGTGGTTCAGGGCGGAACCTTCCTGAACAATGCCGTGCTCAAAGCTATGGAAACACTTATCGGCAAAAGAGTTATCAGACCTGATATCTCAGGTCATATGGGAGCTTATGGTGCCGCCATTTTAGCCAAAGAAAAAGGTGGTCTTAAATCCTCTGTTCTTAAAAAAGAAGAGCTTTTAGCCTTCTCCTATAAAACTAAAACCTACCGCTGCCACAAGTGCGGTAACAACTGCATGATCACCATGCAGATCTTTTCTGACAACTCAAGACACTTTACCGGCAACAGATGCGAAAAAGGCATTGGAAATATCGAAAAATCCGCTGAGAATAATAAGATCAATCTCTACAGGTACAAGTATCAAAGAGTGTTTGACTATGAGGCCATAGCTTCATCACAGGCTAAAAGAGGTACTATCGGTATTCCCCGCTGCCTCAATATGTATGAGGATTATCCCTTCTGGTTTACCCTGTTCACCAGACTTGGCTACAGAGTAGTACTCTCTGAGGAATCCTCAGCTCAGATCTATCAGAAGGGACTGTCAACTATTCCGTCAGACTCCTTGTGCTATCCGGCAAAACTTGTTCATGGCCATATCATGAGCCTTATTGAAAAAGGCATTAAAAAGATCTTTTATCCATGCCTGCCTTTCAATCTGATTGATAAGGCTCACCCTAATGACAATCACTACAACTGCCCTGTGGTTGCCTCTTATGCTGAGAATATCCGTGGCAATATGGATATTCTAAAAGAACAGGACATTACCTTCTGGCAGCCGTTTTTACCTGTCAACAATAAAAAAAGACTCTGCAAACGCCTTAAGGATGAACTTAGAGACGAAAAGCTGAGCCTAAAGGAAATCCAAAGCGCAGCTGAGGCTGCTTATGAGGAGCTTGAACACTATAAGCAGGATGTAAGAGATTTTGCAAATCAGGTAATAGAGAACGCCCGTAAAAATGGCACTCATATGATAATGCTTGTGGGCAGACCATATCATATCGATCCTGAGATTAACCACGGTATCGCTGATATGATTGAATCCTACGGTCTGCCGGTTATCTCTGAGGACAGCGTCTATCATCAGCCCGTAAGCGGTAAAAAGATTGGTCTTATCAATCAGTGGAGCTACCATGCAAGACTCTATCACGCTGCCCACTATGTGGTAGAACATCCTGATACCACCCTTATTCAGCTTAGCTCCTTTGGCTGCGGTCTTGATGCTATCACCACCGATCAGGTAAAAGAAATTCTTGAGGAGCATCAGAGGATTTATACCCTGATTAAACTTGACGAGGTGTCTAATCTTGGCTCTGCAAGAATTCGTTTAAGATCACTGCTTGCAACTCTGGCAAGAAAAGAGATCCCTCCACTCTCGATAATTCCGTTTACCCAAAGACCTCGCTTTACCAAAGAGTGCGTAAGAAAACATACTATTCTTGCGCCTCAGATGGCACCAATCCACTTTGAGCTCTTTAAGACAGTTCTTGCAAAGTTCGGTTATAACGTGGTTATTCCCGCTCTGCCTGACAAATCATCAATTGATCTTGGGCTTCGCTATGTGAACAATGATATGTGCTATCCGGCAATTGTGGTCATAGGTCAGATGCTTGAGGCCCTAAAATCAGGGCTTTATGAACCTGACAATACCTCAATCATGCTTTTCCAGACCTGCGGCGCCTGCAGAGCAACTAACTATATTTCTGTTTTAAGAAAAGCCCTAAAGTACGCAGGTTTCCCAAACGTGCCGGTTTTTGCTGTCTATGGTCTTGAAACTGATGAGTTTAAAATGCCGGTTCCAATGTACAAGGATGCCATCAAGGCTGCTGTATACGGCGATCTGCTCATGAAACTTGTCAATAGAGTAAGACCCTATGAAATCCATCAGGGTGATACCCAGAAGATGTATGAAAAGTGGCTTGAAAACTGTAAACAGGAACTTTTAGACAGCTCTGCAAGAAAGTACAAAAAGAATATCTACAATATGGTTTCTGATTTTGAATCCATTGAAATCAGCAATATCAGAAAACCAAAAGTCGGCATCGTCGGCGAAATTCTTGTGAAATACCACCCGATTGCCAACAACTACCTTGAAAAGACTCTCTTTGAAGAGGGCGCTGAAGTAGTAATGCCTGATTTTGTGGATTTCTTCCTGTACCTGGCCGGAGATCCTATTATTGAGCATAACCTTTTAGAAGGTAAGCTTATGAACAAATTCCTGGCCTTAACCTTTATAAGAATTGTTGAGCATTACCGCAAATATATGTACAGGGCCTTAAAGAAATCCAAACGCTTTGCACCTCCGGTAAATATCTTCAAAACCGCAAAACTTGCAAGCAGATTTGTATCCCTCGGCAATATGGCAGGTGAAGGCTGGTTCCTTACTGGTGAAATGGTAAAGCTTATTGAGCACGGGGTTCCTAATATCGTCTGTCTGCAGCCTTTTGGCTGTCTTCCAAACCATATAACCGGCAAGGGAGTTGTACATGCACTAAGACAGAGTTATGAGGAAGCTAATATCGTGACTATCGACTGTGATGCCGGAGCCTCTGAAGTAAATCAGCTTAACCGTGTAAAACTGATGCTTGGAGTGGCAAAAGAGAACCTGAAAAATAACTCTAATCTCTAATATCTACTCCAAAAAAAGTGCGGCCAAAGTAGTTTTCCACTGAGGCCGCACTTAATTATCAAACACGGTTATCTTTAATTACAGATTTTTGGTATTTATTACCACCAGGCTTCTGCTGAGATACCGTACATATAGTTGTCCTCGTATCTCTTGTCACCATCGTGGTTGCTGATACCCTTGTCCCATCCATCCTCTCTGTTCCAGTCACTTGAGTGCAGGTAGGTGAAGAAGAAGCGAAGCTCTGGGCGTGACTTAATCTCCTTTGATGGAGCAATTGCATATGCAATGGTTACCTTCTGACCACGGTCAGTTGATGACTTTACATTTGCGCCATATTCAGTCTTCTCCCAGTATGCGCCAAGCTCTGCTAAGATCCTGGTGTACTCGGTTAACTGATAGCTAGGACGAACAACCGCCTTGAAGAGTCTCTTCTTTTCGGTTGGAACAAAGCCATTTGCAGAGGCCATTCCAAAAGCACCTGAATGATAATTTTCTCCAGGCCAGGCGTTATAGGTAAGGGCATCATAAGTTGTGGTGTAATCCTCACTTACGTGGGTCTGTACACCATAGGCAATCTCATGCATAAAACGGAAGTTCTCGGTCAGAGCAATCTCACCGGTGTTAATAATATTAAGACCCTTTGAGTTGTCGCTGTTGTTCCAGAAGTCCATCCAGGAGTCTCCCATGTCAATTGCATGGTGGGCAAGACCGCCTGTTGTATACTGAACGATTGTCTGGTTAAAGCCTGCTGCAAAGTTCTGAGAGATCTGAGCAGTGATCATAAAGGCATCACCAAGGTTAAACTGAGAGCCGTTATATCCATTATAGAAAAAGGCCTTGCCATTGCGATCATCTGTCTCACCCTTCCTTGGCATTGCATAGGTAAAGCCAAACTCAGTCCAGGCACCATCCCATGGAGCCCAGCCTGCATAACGGGCATCAAAATAATTAACGTTAATGCTCTTTAAAAATTCATTTTCGTCTTTTTTGTATTTGTCATACCAGTAATTAGGATGATAGGTGCCATCATCTTTCCAGCCGTTGTTATAATGAATGTCATTGGTTCTGTAAGTAAAACCGTCAGCATCATTGCGGGTCCATGCCAGAGATAACTTGCCAGGACCTACCTGCAGGTACTCTAAACCGCCACCAATACCTGAGACGTTGTAGTACTTGTGATCTGTGATATGAATATCCTCACGCTGATAATGTCTCTTACCGCCCCATAAAACTGCATCCTTGTTGCTTGGGATAGCGCCCTTAACCTGCAGATTCAGCTGCTCAAAAGATGAATTTGCCTTATCATTGAAATTTTCACCTCTTGCAGCACCATCTGACCAGATTGAAACCATTGATTCAACCTTAAATGACAGATCGTTGTACTGGAAAGCATTTACGCTAAGGCCAAGATCAGCCCATGAGTCAGCCTCGTTACCTAAACGGCCAAGGTAGTTCTTTTTATGCTAAATCTGAGCTCCGTCGCGGGAGGAACCAACTGAAGAGCGGGCATAGCCATTAAACTCTGCTGTAGGAGTGAAGGTTGCAGCATTTGCAACAGGAGCTGCAATTGATGCGGCTAATACACTAGCAGCAATTACGGTAAGTTTTTTCATAATGATTTTTCCTAAGTTATGTTTCGTTTGAAATTGAATAAATGTAAACATAAAAATTGTTATGCGTTCACATTTAATTAAATAATACGTTTGTTTTAACTAAATGCAATTACAAATATAACAAAAAATGATCAGTATCATGTTTTTGGTTGAATTTTGTATACTATTTATTACATGAAATTGTGAACGCTTATCATTTATAATATTTAAAGACTGATTACGGGCAGATATGTGATCTGATTTGATAAAAATCAGATTTATAAAGCCAGTCAGGTATCTTAATTTCGTTTGGCTCAGACTAATTAAGGTATAATCAGAGCTGATAGGTCACAGATTTATGTATTAAAAACAAGAACAAATATGGACAACCGGAATAAAAAAGTAACAATGCAGGATGTTGCCAGAAAGGCTGGCGTATCCTATCAGACTGTCTCAAGAGTGTTAAACAATTCATGCAATGTGTCAGAAGCTACAAAAGAGAAAATTGAAAATGCCATTGCAGAGCTCAAATATGTTCCAAATCTTCTGGCGCAGCAGCTTGCAAAAAAAGAGAGAAATGTACTTGGAGTGATTAGTACGGCGCTGCTCTCTCAGGCAAGTGTCGATGTTGCAGCCCTAATCCGTAAATATGCTTTGGAAAATGGTCATCAGATTGCAATTGAACTTATAAGCAGCAATGATTATGAGAGTGTTCAACAGTCAATTAACCTTCTAAAGAGTCAGCTTGTCAGTAAGATTGTGGTCAATGTACCTTTAGATTCTAAGATTGCTGTTGAAATAACAAAGGCAAATCCTGACTGTCAGATCCTGTTTGTTGATGTTGATCCCTACTGTCCTGTATTTAATGTAACCTTTAACCCTGCAGACGGAACTCTGTTTTCTGTTTCACATTTGAGGGATTTAGGACACAGAAAGGTTGCCCTGCTTGCAGGACCTTTGGGAGAATCCTCTTCAGATTCACGACTCAAGTGCTGGAGAGAGGGCCTTAAAATCAATAATATTGAAGAAGTATGTATCGAAAGAGGAGACTGGACAGCACAGAGCGGTTATCTTGCAACGGTAAAAATGCTTCGTGATCATCAGGACTTTACAGCCATATTAGTTGCAAATGATCAGATGGCACTTGGAGCTATAAGTGCCTTGAATCAGAACCATAAATCAGTGCCTGAGGACATATCGGTTGTTGGCTATGACGATTATGTAGACAGTGCCTATTACCAGCCTCCGCTGACAAGTGTTCATCTTGACAGAGATCTGCAGTGCAGACTTGCAGTTGAAAGACTGATTGATCCTGATGAGCCTAAGGTTTCCTCGGTACTTCCAACCACACTTATAATCAGAAAATCCACATCTTCGGTGGGCAGGAAGAATCATGATAAAAAAAATCTGGTTAAAGCTTTAAGAGAAGTGGCAAACCTTCT
>JBJEWX010000241.1:0-7494 GCA_051885275.1 Succinivibrio sp.
CATTAAGATCAGCTCCGCAGTCCTTTGCTCTTTTTTTAAAATCAGCGAAGTTAATGTAGCCAGAGAGTACTCCAAAATTATACCAGCAGCTCTCGATATCAAGATCAGAGTGCATAAGAAAGAAGCCTCCGCCTACAATCATCTGTTTTGAATCTTTTTCAACAAGAAACAGAGTTAGTGATCCTGCAGGAGGTAAAAGATCATCTGACTTTTGATCCAGCTCTTCAGCTGGGGTGTACCAGCAGTTAGTTACTCCTGAGCCATTAGATATGAAATGGGATTTGATAACCTGATACCAGTTATAGGATACCTTGCATAGCAGGATGCTAGAATAAATATTATTCATAAAAGTGATCTCTCCTAACCGTAATTACCAGAATTGTAATAACAGTTAAAAATAAAAACTATAAGCTTATCCACACAAATTAACAAAACCGCCTTTTAATCATTTGTCAAAGTCGTAAAGCAAAAGACATAGCCGGTTTAAAGGTATGTAGGAAACAGCCTCAATACTCTGCTTTATTTGTGGTACCGATACTACTTTCTTTAAAAAATGCAAGCATTCTCACAAAAACGCAAAAATTAGTAAAAATATTTTTTATATATAAATCATAACGTTAATTTAATGAAACCGATTACATTTTAGCATGATTTTAACAGTATCAAGCACTAAAAATTTAATTTTAGCTATATCTTTCAATCAAATAAACAATATTTTATCTATTTGATTTATAAACAGTATTTTATATAATTTTACCGTCCTTACAATACGGATATCAGGTTATGTTGAGAATAGCATATCTAGTTAATATTCTGTAATCAAGGTTGTATTTTGTGCATAATTTTCATGTTTTGATTTTTTAGTATAATTCCTTCCGAGCTTTAATGATTCTTTATGAATTATTCTTTTGATCATTAAAGTTGATCATTAAAGTAATGTTTTTAAATTCAAACACAAGGTTAGTTATTATGGAAAATGTAGTTGCAGGTTTAAGCGCTGTCGATTACGTTATCTTCGGTGTCTATGCTGCCGTGGTTATCGCAATCGGTCTGTTTGCCTCAAAGAAAAATACAAAAAGTGCAGAGGGATATTTCCTTGCCGGTAAATCAATTCCATGGTGGGCAGTAGGTGCCTCCCTTATTGCAGCAAACATCTCTGCTGAGCAGTTTATCGGTATGTCAGGCTCTGGCTACGCAATCGGCTTTGGTATTGCCGCCTATGAGTTTATGGCTGCTGTTACCCTTATTCTTGTTGGTAAGTATTTCCTCCCTATCTTTATTGAAAAGGGTATCTATACAATTCCAGAATTTGTTGAGAAGCGTTTTAACAAGACCTTAAAAACAATTCTTGCTGTTTTCTGGATCTGCCTGTATATCTTTGTAAACCTGTCTTCTGTTTTATACCTAGGCGGTCTTGCTTTAGAGACAATTTTAGGTATTCCTATGATGTACACCATCTTAGGTTTAGCTGCATTTGCTCTGATTTACTCTGTATACGGCGGTCTTTCAGCTGTTGTATGGACTGACGTTATTCAGGTTGCTGTTCTTGTAATCGGTGGCTTTGCAACTACCTACCTGTCCTTAAAGCTGATCGGTGGCGAAAGCGGTGCCTTTGCAGGTCTTTCAACCCTTATCGATGAGGTACCTGATCACTTCACCATGATCCTTGACAACCAGAATCCTCAGTTCCAGAACTTACCTGGTATCGCAGTTTTAATTGGCGGTATGTGGGTTGCAAACCTCTACTACTGGGGCTTCAATCAGTACATCATTCAGCGTACCTTTGCTGCAAAATCAGTTGATGAAGCTCAAAGAGGTCTTGCCTTTGCAGCTTTCTTAAAGTGCATCACCCCAATTATTGTTGTAATTCCAGGCATCGCAGCTTACTACATTACAGCTCACAACCCTGTATTACTTGAGCAGTTAAAGACTGTTTACGGTGAGGTTGTTGCAAACAACATCCCTACAGCAGGTCAGACTGACCGTGCTTACCCATGGGTTGCTCAGTTACTCCCAATCGGTCTTAAGGGTCTGGTATTTGCAGCTTTAGCAGCAGCTATCGTTTCATCTTTAGCTTCAATGCTTAACTCAACTGCAACTATCTTTACAATGGATATCTACAAAGAGTACATCAATAAGAATGCATCTGATATCGCATTAGTTACCGTTGGCCGTTTAACCGCAATCGTAGCTTTAGTAATTGCTATCTTTATTGCTCCAATGTTAAGCACCTTAGGTCAGGCATTCCAGTACATTCAGGAGTATACCGGCGTTGTTTCACCTGGTATCCTTGCTGTGTTCTTATGCGGTCTGTTCTATAAGAAGGCTAACTCAACCGGCGCTGTGATTGGTGTATTAGCCTCAATTGTAATTGCTCTGCTCTTAAAGTTCTTACCAATCGGTATGCCATTCATCGATCAGATGATGTACACCTGCGTATTAACCATCGTTGTAATCGTATTTGTTTCTCTGTCAACTAACAGCAACGATGACGATGCAAAAGCAATTGTTACTACAGCAAATACCTTTAAGACTTCTGCAGGCTTTGCAATTGCCTCATACGCTATCTTACTGATTGTTGCTGTAATCTATGCTGCATTCTGGAATACAAACCTAGGCTTTGCATTCTAATCAGTTTATTTGATAAAAATCATGGGGAGCTCAGCTCCCCTTATTTTTTTATTTAAATCAGATCTCAAGGTAAGGATCAATTGTAAGAGACATCATTGTGCTATTACAGATAATGAATCCTGGCTCTCTGTTCATATATTCCTGACAGGTTCCAGATACTTTCAAAAAATTATCAGAATTCGCATAATCAACTGATAAAATAATTTAAAAGTCATTCAAGATCACAAAATCAGAATTTAGTAAATCTTATTTAATTTCAAATAGTTAAAAACTATTTAAAACGTTTACGGTGTTTTATAGTTACAGTTTTTTTTTACCGTAAACAGAATAAAAAAACTAAAACATTATCATCTAACTATCTGTAATTTAATGTTTATTTATTATTCTCAAATTGTGCCTATTACTTTCATTTTTTTTACGATATTTATTTTTCTTTAAAGTTTTTCATTATATATAGCCATTTGCATTATTTTCTGATACTGCTATTATTTACGCAAACGTTTTAATTTTGCCAAACATAAGGAAAACAAAATGGAAACTGTAACTTCAGGTCTATCGACCACTGATTACATTATCTTTGGAATATATGCAGTTGTAGTGCTGGTTATTGCACTTCCCGCTTCACGTAAAAATCACAAGAGTGCAGAGGGATACTTCCTTGCAGGCAAGTCCATTCCTTGGTGGGCTGTCGGTACTTCTTTGATTGCTGCCAATATTTCTGCTGAGCAGTTTATTGGTATGTCAGGCTCTGGTTTTGCCATCGGAATGGGCATTGCCGCATACGAAATCATGGCTGCTGTTACACTGATCCTCGTAGGCAAGTACTTCATTCCAATCTTTATTGAAAAAGGCATCTATACAATTCCAGAGTTTGTTGAAAAGCGTTTTAACAAAACCTTAAAAACTATTCTGGCTGTATTCTGGATTAGCCTTTATATCCTTGTTAATCTGACCTCAGTTCTGTACTTAGGTGGTCTTGCACTTGAAACTATTCTAGGCATACCTCTTATGTACTCAATTCTAGGTCTGGCTGCATTTGCACTGCTCTACTCTGTATATGGCGGACTGTCTGCAGTTGTATGGACTGATGTTATTCAGGTCGCAGTTCTGGTCTTCGGCGGTTTTGCAACATCATATGTTGCGCTACAGTGGATTGGTCAGGGTGAAGGTATCTGTGCCGCATGGTCAACCCTAATCAACGAAATTCCAGAACATTTTGAGATGGTTTTAGACAAGTCAAATCCTCATTACATCGACTTACCTGGCATTTCCGTTCTCATCGGTGGTCTGTGGGTTACAAACCTCTATTACTGGGGATTCAATCAGTACATCATTCAGCGTACCTTTGCAGCAAAATCTGTTCAGGAAGCTCAGACAGGTCTTGTATTTGCAGGTTTCCTGAAACTTATCGTACCAATCATTGTGGTAATACCTGGTATAGCCGCCTACTACATTATCGTGCACAATCCAGCTCTGCTTGAGCAACTGACAGAAAAGTACGGAATGATCGTAGCCAACAACATTCCAACTGCTGAGCACGCAGACAGAGCTTATCCTTGGGTTGCACAGCTTCTGCCAACTGGTGTAAAGGGGGTAGTATTCGCTGCACTGGCTGCTGCAATCGTATCATCCTTAGCTTCCATGCTTAACTCAACAGCAACCATCTTTACTATGGATATCTATAAGGAGTATTTCAACAAGAAGGCTTCAGACTTAAGACTTGTAGCTGTAGGCCGTATCACAGCCGTGATTGCCCTTGTGATTGCAATCTTTATTGCTCCAATGTTAAGCACCTTAGGTCAGGCATTCCTCTTTATTCAGGAATACACAGGTGTTGTATCTCCAGGCATTCTCTCAGTATTCTTATGCGGTCTGTTCTACAAAAAGACCAATTCAACAGGTGCAATTGTTGGTGTGCTCTGCTCTATCGTAATTGCATTTGTTCTCAAGTTCCTGCCACTTCATATGGCATTCTTAGAGCAGATGTTCTACAACTGGATCTTAACAACTGCAATCATTGCATTCGTATCACTCTCAACCAATCAGAATGATGACGATGAAAAGGCAATCATTACCACAGCAAATACCTTTAAGACAACAGGCGGATTTGCAATTGCTTCATATGCAATCTTAGTAATTGTAGCTTTCATCTACACTGCTTTTTGGAGTGTAAACCTTGGTTGGGCATTATAAGATTTTGGTTTCATAAACTAACTAATCTTGTGAGGCAGCATAGCTGCCTCTTTTTTTGTTTTTCAGACTGATGATTCTATTGTAGCCAAGTTCCATGGCATCAGTTTATCTGTCTACCGCCAGTTACTTCGAGGATTTTTGAGAAAATATTAGGCTTAAAGCCTGTAATGGTTCTCTGACATCCTTTTCAAATTCAATCTCATTTACATGAAGCTTCATCGCTGTAATGATTTTCTTCATGAACGTTCTAAAACCAGTGTGGAGAGAGACAGGTTTTGAGTTATTTAGCCTTTACACATTCAATATAGCAGTCTTTTTTATAGAAGCTGATGCCATAGCAGTAGATGTTTTTTATGTTTACCTTCTTAAGGTATGGCTCATAATAACTGTTTCTCTCTATCTGCTCTAAAGCCTTCTTTGTATCATCAAGAAAGTCATCATCACTTCTTGAGGATTTTATTTCTATAACAGCGATTGTATCCTCATTTTCATTCTTAAGAATGATATCTGCATATCCGTCACCTGATTCAGAGTTTGTTCTGAATTCTGAAATGCTGTTCCCAAGATTAGTAAACAGTCCTGATAGGAAGCCGTGATAGAAGTTCTCTGGTTTTGCTTTAGTTGCAAAGTCTCTTACTGATACGTAACCTCTTAATAGCTGTCTTATATTGGTCTTTGCTGTATCGCAGTCTCCACAAAACAGAGCATTAGCTATAATCATCGCTCTGTTCTCACCTTGTGTTGCCTTTTCCTTAAAATGCTCAACTATGTTGTATTCAAAGCACTTTCTGATTTCTCTGTTAGGTATTTTTAGAGAATAGATAACCTGTACATCATCTCCAATAGTATCTATTCTGTAACTGTCTACTGTAAGATATCCTGTATGCAGCAGTAGTGAAAAGAAATCCCTCTCATCATGTTTTGACAGGGTGTCATAGTTCATCGAGTCATTGATATCTGTCTCTATACTCTGTCCATCCATCAGTGACTGCATCTTCTCTGTTGCTCTGTCTGAAAGATATCCTACATAGGTTAAAAGTGCATTGCTTGAGGTGGAGTTTATCCAGTAGTTGCCAGGTATTACCTGTTCTCCTGAGGCTTTCTTTTTCAAGGCTTCATTTATAAAGTTCACCACATCCCATGGACAGAACATCTCTTTTTTATTGAATCTGTACCCGTCATAGTTATTCTTTACCATGTCGGCATACTCTAAAAGCTCATAGTCCTGTAAAAACCTTAGAGTTTCATCTTTTGTAAAGCCTATGATGGAATCAAAATCAGGATCTTCTGAGAGTACAGTGTTTACACTCAGATTGTTTACGCCTGTAAAGATGCTGTTTTTAGCTACCTTGAGACAGCCTGTAAGTACTATCTTTTCTATAGGGTATTCTGTGTTCTTGTTGTTAGGTGTCATCTTCATGACATCAAAGAACTGACATATAAGAGTTACCATCTGTGAGTGGTAACCTTTCTCTGATGCCTTTGCAAGTGGTACATCATACTCATCTATTAACAGTATGACTTTCTTGCCATAATGCTTGTACAGGCAGTTTGAGTATGTCTTTAATGCGCCTGTCAGAATGAAACTGTAATCAGGATTTTGTAAAGTGACCTGATTTTTCAGTATAGATAATACTTCTTTCTGTTCTTTTGAAATCTTTGCACTATCTTTTAGAAAGCTGAACTGTTCTCCAAGACCTGCTACTAGTTCAGCAAGCTTACCGTATGCATCATTAAAATTCTCTCCAAAGACACTCTTTAATGAAATGAAAATAACAGGGAACTGTCCCATGTATTTATCTGTAAATCCTTTGTCTTTTAGAATCTCAAGACCTTCAAAGAGCTTTTCTTTTCTCTCTCTGCCACTGCTGCCATCCTCTGCTATAGTTAAAAATGTGGCAAACATATCCATGAGCAGGGTTTTACCAAAGCGTCTTGGTCTTGTAAAAAGCTGTACTGCTGCTGTATCGGTAAAGACACTTTTTAGATAAGGAGTCTTGTCTACATAGTAGCAGCCATCCTCTCTTAGTGAGGCAAATACCTCTGTTCCTTTTGGTAATGGTTTAAATGTCTTTACGCTCATTTATTCTGTCCTAAAATTTTATCTATAGCATTATTTTAGCTGAATTGTGGCTATATTCAACTTAGGATGTTCTATCAGCTTTTATCAAAGCATCTGTCTATAATCAGCTCATTTAATGGATTTGTTAACACTAAAATTAAGTCTGCTTGTAAACACATCATGAAGGTAATAGAAGGATCACTTTCATGAAATAATGGATATTGAAATTCCAGAACTGCTTACGCAGTCTGTACTGAAAAGTACAGGCAGATGAGGCTGTCCTATACCGATTTATTTCAGACCATTTACGAAATTATGAGAAAAGAGATGCATAACTTATATCTCCAACGCATTCTCTGTACCAAGAGCTCTCAATTTTTGCTTTAAGATTATGATCCTTACAGAAAAAATAGTCATGACAGTTTGCTCTTGAACATAAAATCTCAGGTGAAATACTGTTTTTTAGGGCTGCTGCCTTCAACAGCTTCTTTAGAGACTTAATCGGGGCATTATACTGTCTGGTCACAGCCACGCTGTCTACAGGCTTTTTAAGATCACACGAAGGAGCGTCTCTTCCTTCAAGGTACCACTGAATAATTGTTTTTCCA
>JBJEWX010000242.1:0-1759 GCA_051885275.1 Succinivibrio sp.
TTTATTTTTTTTAGTCTGTTGACCTATATTGTGATATATTTACACAAATTTTTTTATAACGGGTGAAATCATGTTTTTTGATCGTATAGAAGCTGCTCCTGCAGATCCAATTCTAGGTTTAACTGATGCTTACAAGAAAGATCCTAACAAGGACAAGGTTAATTTAGGTGTAGGCGTTTACCAGAATGATGAAGGTAAGACAGTAATTTTAAATAGTGTAAAGGCTGCTGAAAAGGTTCTTTTAGAAACAGAAGAGACCAAGTCATATCTGCCTATTACAGGTCTTCCTGAGTACGGCCGTTTAGCAAGAGAGCTTATTTTTGGCGCAGGTTCTGAGCTGGTTGACGGCGGAAGAGCAGTATCCTGCCACTGTCCTGGCGGTACTGGTGCACTGCGTATTGGTGCAGACTTTTTACATCAGCAGAATATTGCTACAACAGTATGGATTTCAGATCCTACCTGGGCTAATCACTATCAGATTGCAAAGTCAGCAGGTTTAAAGTTTGAGCGCTATCCATATTATGATCGTGCTAACCACAATTTGGCTTTTGACAGAATGATAGAGACACTGTCTCAGGCAAAAGAAGGGGATGTGGTACTGTTACATGCATGCTGCCACAATCCTACCGGTATTGATCCTACTGCAGAGCAGTGGGAGCAGATTGCAAAATTCCTTGCAGACAAGAAACTTATTCCTTTTATTGATTTTGCATATCAGGGCTTTGGTTCAGGTGTTGAAGAGGATGCTCTTGGTGTTCGTACAATTGTAAAGTACAATCCTGAACTGCTGATTGCAAGCTCATTCTCAAAGAACTTCGGTCTGTATAATGAGCGTGTTGGTGTTTTAACCGTTGTATCAGCTGACGCTCAGACAGCACAGAAGGTTCTTTCACAGGTAAAGATCTCTGTACGTACTGCAATTTCAAATCCTCCTGCTCACGGCGAAAAGGTGGTTACCACTATTCTTTCAGACAAGAACTTAAGAGCACAGTGGGAAGATGAATTAAAGGCTATGAGAGACCGCATTCATCAGATGCGTTCACTTCTTTCTGAGAAGTTAAAGGCTGCAGGTGCAGGTAATTTTGACTTTATCAATGAGCAGAACGGTATGTTCTCTTTCTCTGGTCTTGACAGCGAGCAGGTAGAAGCGCTGCGCAGAGACTTTGGTATTTACATTGTTGGCTCAGGCCGTATCTGTGTAGCTGGTATCAATACTGGTAATATTGATAAGGTTGTAAACGCCATTGCTTCTGTATCTAAGAAGTAACTGTAAATTATAATAATTATAAACAGGCCACAAAATGTGGCCTGAATTGTATGAAAAACAAGCTTTTGGAGATGTAAATAATGACTAAAAGCCGCTATTCTATTTGCTTTGTCGTTGTAACCTTACTATTGATTTTTCTGCAGATGATTCAGGCTGCTGTATCTTCAGTTAATGCTGGGGATGCACTGGTTTTCATGCAGCTGATTCATTTAGCTGGTGTTGCCGTGTTTCTGTATGCCTGTGCTGCACCTAGAATCAAATCCTTAGGTAAAAACCCTTGGTTAGCTCTTTTAGGTCTGTTGCCACTTTTTGGATGTATTTATCTTTTATATCTGTGCTTTGCAGATCAGAAAACAAACCAGAACTCAACAGTTGAGGTTTCTTTTCCTGAAAAAAAGAACCAGTCAGAGCAAAGTGAAATTGTGTCTCCACTAAAAACAGATGATAACAATTCTTCACAGGAACAAGGCAGAGAGCAATCAACTGAAGAAC
>JBJEWX010000243.1:0-1758 GCA_051885275.1 Succinivibrio sp.
GGGAAATCAGTTTTACTAACTTACCTTCTATAACAGAAACAATATGAGCATAACTTGGAGTGCCGGTACTTAGATTATAAAAGGCCTCTTTAAAATTGGAACGATCCATCTGCTCCTCCTTATCTGTAATCTATATCTTTGCTTAATACTCTGTTAACTTCTGTTTAACAAAAAAAATTAAGGCTTATTTTAAACACAAGAAATCAGCATTAAATAGCATATAGATCACAAGATTTAGATTAGATGGGTAACGCTAAGAGGCTTTTTCAAAAAATTTGTGAAAATTCACACAAAAATATCAGTAGACAAAAGACTTACGGCAGGATACTAAAACAGATCTGTGAAGAAAAACTGTGCAGCCACAGGCTGCACAAAATTTATGCTTAGTAGGAGGTGGACATTGCCTCTAGAAGTTCATCCATGTCGCTTTGAACCCGGTCAAACTCCTCTTTCTTCTCAATTACACTGGCATCCTCATCTAAAGCTCTTGCTTTCTTGCTTGAGGCTTTTACCTTGTCCAATTTTGCCTGAAGCTCCTTTGACAGAGCCTTCTTCTGAGCTAAAGACTCTTCAATTGCAGCTATCTTTTCATTTAATTCATCTAAGGCTTTATAGCGCTCAGCTCTGTCCTTAATCAACATAGAGCGCTTTTCACTTAATGACACAGATTCCTCTGTTAGGGCCCTCTGCTCTTCTCTTAGATCGTGAATTTCCTGTTTTTTAGCCTCAACTCTTTTTTCATATGAGCCAGAGACCACACAGCCTAATTTATCAAGCATTCCAGGATCGCTAATGCTTGGATCACACTCCTCAGGAGTCATGGTACAGCCTGATAAGAGTAATAATACTGAAATATAGGATGCCGCTTTTTTTATCATAATACCCCCTTAGACAGCCTTGTCTCTAAGGCCTGATTTTACAGCACTTGTGCGTTCTGCATATGAGTTGATTTCACCTTGCAGATAGCTGATGTTCTCATTAAGTTTTGCAATTGATGCCTCAAGCTCGGCAGCTTTCTTCTTTGCCGTTTGAGGATCATTTGCCTGAACGTTGCCATCACCTCTTTTAAGCCCCTCATAAGCGTCTGTCTGAGCTTTCAGGTTTTCCTGATCTTTTGCTAGGCGGTCTTTCATATAGGCAAGGTTCTGCTCCATCTGCTCTACCTTATCCTCAAGATCTTTTTTGCTTCTGCTTCCTTCAGCTATTCCCTTTTCAATCTGAGCAATCTCATAATTGTCATCATTGAGAGTATCCTTAATATTCTGATTTAAGGACTCTGTACTTTTGATTGAAGCATTAATCTGATTCTTTACGGCATCTAGCTGATCTTCAAGATTATGATAGTCAGAACGCAGCTTATCTAACATATAGTTTCCTGTCATTGCAACAGCACAGCCGGCAGCTGCTACTGCCACACATGCCTCCTTGTTGTCATCTTTTACAAGCAGGCAGGCAAGACCGGATAATATGGCTCCACTGGCACAGGCGACTGCTCCTGACTGAGAGAAAAACTTTGGCTCATCCTTCTTTAGATCAGGATCTACCCCAGATGAAGTTGATAAACTATTTGTGCATCCGGCAATAAGCGATGCCAGAGTTACTGACAGTAATTTGTATTGCATTTTCACTTTATTTATTCCTTACATTTATCTGTGTCTACAATTTCTACCTGTGGATAGTCATTGGAAAATTGTAATTCTTTCCAGGCTCACTCTTGTTAGAATAGCTTGATGTACACTGTGAGTATCCGTTTTTTCC
>JBJEWX010000244.1:0-7470 GCA_051885275.1 Succinivibrio sp.
GACTGGAGAGGGCGGTTTCCAGGCTGGAGGCTCTGCTGACAAGTTTGAAAAGGGCGGAAAGACTGAGGTTGATGCTGATACACAGTCAGAGGGTGCTGTTGGTACCCACTTTGATGCAATAAGACGCTCAATTTCTGAAACCATTTCAGAATCCGGAATGGAAAAATATATCGATATTGAAGAAGATCCTCACTGGCTGTCGATCAATATCAATTCAGGTCTTATATTTGCTGAAGGCAGCGCCTCTGTACTTGCTGCCTCCCGTCCGGTTATTCAGAAGATAGCGGTAGCCCTGTCTAATATCAACAATTACATCAGAATACGCGGTTATACTGATAATACCTTTATTCCAAACGGAATTTTCAGAAACAGTTGGGATCTCTCTGCAAACCGCGCCGTGTCAGTATTAGATGAGCTTGAAAAAGCAGGAATTGAACCTGACCGTATGGCAATTGAAGCTTTTGGTCAGTATTCAAATAAATATTCTAACAAGACAGCCGCAGGTAGAGCGATGAATCGTAAGGTTGTAATTGCAATCTCAAGGTATGCAATTGAAAGAAAAGCCCCATTGGATGTTGGCGATTCTAATATGTACAACCAGAATCAGAGTGATGTCACCGGTCAGGCTGGAACTTCAGATATTGACGTTGTCCGCGGTGAAGGAAACAGCATTGAGCTGAACTTCAATCAGAGATAATTAAGGAGCAGTTGTGTTAGTCTGGGCTATAGCAAGTCAAAAAGGTGGAGTGGGAAAGACAACAACAGTTGCCTCTTTAGCCGGCTGGTTTGTCAAAGAGAATTTGCGTGTACTTATCATTGATACTGATCCTCACGCCTCTCTTACAAGTTATCTTGGATTTGACTACAATCGTATAGATAGGAGTCTTTACGATTTATATACACAAACTGAGCTTACTAAAGAATCTGTTGAACAGTGTATTACCCATACTAATTTTCCAAATCTTGATATGATAGCTTCAAGTATGACCTTAGCTACCATTGACAGAAAACTTTCAGGTCGCATTGGTGTGGGAAGAATATTAACTAAGGCGCTTAGCTTAGTTGAGGATGAGTACGATGTAGTTCTGATTGACTGTCCTCCTGTACTAGGTGCGCTTATGGTTAATGCTTTAGTTGCAAGTACTGCCGTATTAGTTCCAACTCAGACAGAATTTCTGTCTTTAAAAGGTTTAGAGGGAATGGTTAGGACTTTCTCAATTATGAAGAAGGCTGATGAAGAATGTAATATCAATTACACTGTGATCCCTACTATGTACGACAAGAGAACCAAAGCCAGCCGTACCTCACTGGACTTTTTAAATCTTCATTATAAAGAGAATTTATGGCAGGGACAGATCCCTGTAGATACTCTGTTTAGAGAATCATCACAGCGCGGTATGCCTATCACCATGCTTGATGATTCCTGCAGAGGTGCTGTGGCTTATCGTACTCTTATGCTTGATCTGCTTTCACTTGAGCTTAAAAAGAATCCCGAAAGGATCTCTCCAAATGCTGCTTCCTTAGTGACTCTTGGTGATGATGACAGCAGTGCTGATAAAAAAGAAAAAGAGATGGATATCGTGGCAGATGACATGGGATCACTGCTAAGTTAATCAGGTTTAAGGAAAACTTATGTCATTTAATGAGATTGATGACACCCTTGTAGCGTATTTTAAACAGATGTTAGGCGAAGAGTCTGAAGCTGCTACTACTGTTGTTCAAAAGAAGACAGCTGACAGTGAGGATATTGATTATGCGGCAGATGACTATATCCCACCTGCAAGTCAGAACGATTCAGACAATAATACAGTATCTGAGCCTGAGCTTTTGGTGCAGCCTCAGCTTTCTGACAAGCCTCAGGAGATAGAACCGCTTCCTTTTGCTGAGCACAAGTCTCTTGAGTCTCTTTTAGAAACCGTTGACAAGACACATGTAGAGACTAAGACAGAAGCTCAAACTCAAACAGCAGAAGCCGAGCCTGAAGTTCAGACCGTAACTGAGGAAGTGTCTGAAACACAAACAGCTTTGGAAACTGCTGCCTCTTTAACAGAGCAGGAGACCAGCGAAGATGAAGATGTTAAAGAGAATATTCACACAGTTCAGCTTGAACAAACAGAGCCTGAGCAGCCAAAGACCCCTTATGAATGGGAGAATATTGAAACTCCAAAAGAGTTTCAGGCGCTCTTCTTTTTGGTCCGTGGCGTAAGATTCGCTGTGCCTCTTGTAAATCTTGGCGGAATCTTTCAGACAGAAAAAATCACACCTCTATTTGGCAAACCTGCCTGGTTTATGGGTATAGCTGATGTCAGAGGGCGAAAGATGAATGTAGTTGATACTCTCAAATGGGTAAAGTCTGACTGCGCCACTGCCGATAGTTATGAATATATGATCGCTCTTGACAAGACATTGTGGTCAATTGGCTGTGATGAGCTTGAGGGAAACAGAATTCTAAGTGCTGACAGTGTAACCTGGAGACAGACTGCTGGTAACAGACCATGGCTTGCTGGTATTGTTAAGAAGGAAATGTGTGCGCTGTTACATGTAGAAGCTCTAATCAAGATGTTTGAAAATGGTGTTAACCTCAAAGATCTTGACCTTCAAGTGAGTGACTGATCAAAGTTTTAAGCTGATACTTACAACTTTGTCTAAAAGTTGATTAGAATTGAAGTAAATATTTGTTTGCACACTGAATTGTTGCTCAGTGTGGTAGTTTGGGGAAAACGAGATGGCAGATAAAGAAGAAAAGACTGAGGATATTGTTGGCGTATCACAGAAGAAAGGTGAACTCTTACGCTGGGTAACCTTCAAACTTGGAAATGAGATTTACGGTGTAAATGTTATGCAGGTTAGAGAAGTCCTGCGTTATACAGATATTGCACCTGTACCAGGCTCTCCTTCATATGTATTAGGTATTATCAATCTGCGTGGTAATGTGGTAACAGTAATTGATACCCGTGCTCGTTTTGGTATTCCTCCTGCAGAGGTAACAGATAATACCCGTATCATGATTATTGAATCAGAGAAGCATGTTATCGGTATTCTTGTGGACTCTGTAGCAGAGGTTGCCGATCTGAATACTGCAGATATTGATGACACACCAAATGTTGGTACTGAGGAAAATGCTCAGTTTATCAGTGGCGTATGCAACCGCAAGGATGATCTGCTGATTCTGATAGATCTGACAAAGCTCTTTACTGAGTCAGAATGGAAGGAAGTAACCAATTTAGGTTAATCCCTGAATAAAAAAATACCGGTTTTTGCCGGTATTTTTTGATCTTTTTGAACTGTATTTTGCTATCTGTCTAAACTAGTGATATATTTATAAAAAATGTCTTTTTGAGGGAATATGCAGTCATATCTGGAATTATCAATGATTATAGTAATTGCAATTGCGGTTGTATTACTTTTGTTCATTATGATTTCATTTATCCTCAATTCCCGCAGAATTACCCGTCTTGAAAAAGAAAATTCAGCATTAAAGGTTGCCTTAGAGCAGAGTGTCAAGACACTTAACGAGCTTAATTCAAAACAGAGCACTTTTAATGAGTCAGTTGAAAGACGTCTTAAGGTTTCTGAGTCTTCCTCCGAATACCTGACCGGTAAACTTCAGGATGTATTAGACAGACAGAGAGATATCAACTCATCCTTTGATCATATCAATGTCAAGCTTGAGCAGCAGAAGAAAGAATTTGAAACAAAATCTGTTGATAATCAGCCAATAGTTCTTGCAAAAAGATTACTTGCAGAAGGCATGAGTATCTCCGAGGTGGTTTCGAAGACAGCCCTGCCATCCTATGAAGTGGAAATGCTTGCAAAGGTACACAACTTATCTCCTGAGACCACTAAGAGTGTACGCTCTGTAGAAGATGAGGTTAAAGCACAAAGAGAAGCTTTTGAGCAGATTAGCGCTATGCGTGAAAATGCAAATCAGAAATCTTCTTCTACTCAAGTCACCCATCACATAGCCAGCATGAAAGCCCGAGATGCCTATGGCATGGGGGCTAGAACTCCATTGCGCCGTCCAAAATAAAATGAAAACAGAACTATTAAAAGAAATTTCATCTTTAAGTCACAAGCTTAAAGATGTTTATGCTGTTTGTAAGGATGTTTATGCTACAGCAGAGTCTCTTACAGCAGGCTTTATTAGCGCCTCTATCGTTGAGGTCCCTGGCAGTTCAGCCTGGTTTGACAGAGGTTTTATAACCTATTCAAATGAAGCAAAGATGGAGCTTTTGGGGGTTAGTGAGGAAACATTAAAGCAATATGGAGCGGTTAGCTGTCAGACAGTTGAGCAGATGGTAACAGGTGCACTTTTACACTCATCCCTTGCAAATGTTGCTGTTGCTGTAAGTGGTATTGCAGGACCAGATGGCGGTTCAGTGCAAAAGCCTGTAGGTACAGTGTGGCTTGCCGTCATGAAAAAAGATCACAAACCATACACCCATTGTTTCCATTTTACCGGTGACAGAGAGGAGATCCGGCTTAAAACTACAAAATGTGCTCTTGAGGCTTTGATTCAAACTTCAAGAAATGAAGAAATCAGACTAAGTGAATAAGCCTTCTGTCGCATATAAAGCAATCTCCACATGATTGTGGAGATTAGACCTTCTATAAGCTCTTATAGCTTTCTTTTACCGCAACAGCACTATGAGATGCCAATCTGATTTTATTAGTGTCTATATCCCTGCCACTAAACAGATCTACGCTGCCAGTCTCTATAGGGCAGAGTATAGTCTGATCTGAGTAGTTGAAGAAGATTTTAACTTTGAGGGAAAGCTTATCGGATATCAGAGTACAGGTGGTAAGTTTTTCATCAAAGCTTACTTTAGGATCTGACATTATAATCCTTCCTACAAGATTGATTTTTTCAAAATCGCATGGCTCAAGTTTTTCCAGATCATCTCCTAGCATCAGTACACCTGTTGTTGCAAGAATTGTACACAAATGGAAATTAAATTCCTCATCTTTGGCAGTCTGATCTTTGAAATTTTTAAGGCACAGACAGTCTGGATCATTTAACCATAGTTTTTTGTGCATCCACATTCTTGAAAAGATTTCTTTTGAGGTCTGTAAGATCCTATCTCCATTGCGTATGATGTCATCGCCAACTCTCATAGCATGGACTAAACCAAGACTTGGCCACATAGGAGCATTGCATCCTATTATCACACTGTCATGACCAATGATTTCAAGAATAGCTTTAAGTCCGGTTCTATAATTATCAATGCAGTTAAAGTTTTCAGATTGGAACTTAAGTGATCTTATTGCACCCCAGTAGCAGGCATCAAGTTTATAAAGTCTAATTTTGAGTTTGTCATGAAAGTATCTGAAGACTTCCTGCACATAGTTGACAACTTCAGTCTTTGAAAAATCAAGCGTATACCACTTTAAATCACGCCATCCAGAGTAGGTGACCTCATCTGCAGCAACTGGACTGCCTTTATTGTCTTTTGCAAAGTAATCCTGGTGTTTAATAAAAAGCTCAGACTTTTCAGAGGCAATAAATGGTGCTATCCAGATTGAAGGGATCTTCTTGGCTTTTATTATATCTTCGCATAGCTTTTCTAGACCGTTTGAGAAACGGTTAGAGAAGGTTAGCCAGTCTCCCATATGGGTTTGATAGCCATCATCAATCAGAAGATAGGAAAGATTTTCGTGCTCTCGCATAGCCATGAGATTTGAGTAGATATTATTCTCATTTACATCCTCATAGAAACTGTACCAGGAGCACCACCCGAAGATACTGGTATTGCAGGCAAGTTTAGTATGGTGTTTTGAAATAAGTTGTGCAAACCTTTCCAAAGCTTTATTTTTACTTTTATCGCATATAAGCGCCAAATATTCAGATTCTATAACCTGACCGCTTTTATAGCTTTTTCCAAGCAGATCAAGCTCCATCTCAAGATAGCCCTGAGGATATATCTTAAAGCGGGCAATTGAATGGTTGCACGAGCAAAAGCCTATAAGATGCCAAAGCCCGTTGTGTTTAAATACAATAAAGTTGTATCCTTCCTTATATGGCTTTTTCTGACAAAGGCTGTAAGGTGGCTCATCATCTGGGCATCGACCGATATTAACCGGGAATTCAAAGGTGCCTTCACACTGTGAGAGCATCTGATAGCCTTCCGCGTAGAACTCATCAGAGCTTTTAGCCGCATATGAGGCAAAGAGAGTGAGCGGAGATGCAAACTCCTCATCGGTAACAGTCTTTCTGATTAGGTATTCTTCATCAGAAACCTTAATTAGAGTGTAGGAGTACTGTTTTGCTCCTGAGTTGAAAAGATCGAATAAATAATTCTGTTCCATCAAAACCTCCATAAGTCTCTTTATTAAGTTTGACATTGAGTTTCAACTAAAGCAAGAAAGCTGTTGCAAAACTATGTCTTTATGTAATCAGGATCTCTTTTATCAAAGCCTTTGATAACAAAAAAACCTCAGGTTTGTATCCTGAGGTTTTACAAAACAGCTATTAATTAAGACTGATTTTTAGAACTCGGCACTGTGAGGAGTGCGAGGGAATGGAATTGCATCACGGACGTTACCAACACCAGTGATGTAAACAATCAGTCTTTCAAAACCAAGTCCAAAACCTGAGTGAGGTACTGAACCGTATCTGCGCAGATCACGGTACCACCAGTAGCTGTCCTTGTTCATTCCAAGCTCATCCATACGTCGATCCAGTTTTTCAAGACTGTCCTCACGCTGTGAGCCACCAATAATCTCTCCAATTCCAGGAGCTAAAACGTCCATAGCAGCAACAGTCCTGCCATCATCATTCTGCTTCATATAGAAGGCTTTGATGTCGCGAGGGTAGTTCTTGACAACTACAGGAGCTTTAAAGTGTTCTTCTGCAAGATATCTTTCATGCTCTGACTGAAGATCGATACCCCACTCAACTGGGTACTCAAACTTCTTGGTAGCATTTTTTAGGATCTCAATTGCATCAGTGTAATCAACCTTAGCAAAGTCTGATTTAATGAAGTTCTCAAGACGGGAAATGGCATCCTTATCAACTCTTTCCACTAAGAACTTCATATCATCAGCGCGTTCCTCAAGTACAACTTTAAATACGTATTTAAGCAGTTTTTCGGCTGTCAGAGCGCACCCGTCGAGATCGGTGAAAGCCATCTCAGGCTCAACCATCCAGAACTCAGCTAAGTGTCTTGTGGTATTTGAGTTTTCAGCTCTGAAGGTTGGACCAAAGGTATAGACCTTTGAGAATGCACAGGCATAGGTCTCAACATTGAGCTGTCCTGATACTGTCATATAGGCATGTTTTCCAAAGAAGTCCTTTGAGTAGTCAACCTCACCCTTGTCATTCTTTGGTACATGGTTCAAATCAAAATTGGTGACGGTAAACATCTCTCCTGCACCTTCACAGTCAGATGAGGTGATAAGAGGTGTTGCAACCCACATAAAACCATTCTGGGCAAAGAAAGAATGAATTGCATAAGCCACAGTGTTACGGAT
>JBJEWX010000245.1:0-1748 GCA_051885275.1 Succinivibrio sp.
ATCCTGAAAAAAGAGAAAATACCAAATGAAATTAGAAATGTAAAACGAAAGATAAAAACAAAAAAAGAAAGAAAGAAAATGGACGGTTACTTTCATGATGAGAATATAAAAAAATAGGTAACAGTTGTCCTGTAGCCCTTTTAAAGAATCTGCAAAAATATGAAGCAGAAAAATTCATTTTGGCAGCAGCATCTTCTACACTGAGTGGTCCTGAATGATGTTCCTGTATCCAGGCAAAAAGTTCTTTTAGTTTTTGTGAACGATTTTTTTCAAACTCTGAGCATAACTGGATCTGACTGAAAATGCCTTGCTTTGATAATCTGACAAGCAGCTCTATAAGCTTTACCTTTACTAAAAGTCGTGTTCCGTTATCCTTATCCTTGTAATGCCGAAATATAAAATCAAAACATTTTCTGGAATCACTAAAATCTTCTGATAATGAAGATGTAATGAGAGTAACATTTGTACTTACATCAAGAATTGAGTCTTCAATTGCACCTAAGTATCGATCATATTGTGCAAGAACCAGCATTGAAGGTTTAAAAACAATGTATTTCTGTACTGATCTGGCGCCAAATACCAGACTATGAACTTGCTTTGAGGGTATTAAATAAAAAGTATCAGACTCAAGCAGGATCTGTTTTGAGTGCATCACAATGTGAAGAGGACCGCGCTCAACATAAAGGATCTCAACTTCATCATGCCAGTGGGAATGATACTTTTGCTGATATGACTTATCATTGGTATTTAGATAGCATTCAATTGGAAAACTCTGACTACCATGAAGAACTTCCTCTTTAGGTGCCATGGTTCTTAATTTTTTCATAAAGGCCTATTCAGAAATTTGGTTGTATTAACTAATTGAAACTCCACATAACTTACGTCGTGGTATACTGTTTCATTGAGCACTACACTGCATATTCAGGCTAAATCTTACACGATCTTTTGGTGAATTGCTCCTCCCGTATCTTAGCTCAGGCATATTATTTTCATACCATACGGTTTTGTCCGTATATAAGACTGCAGACACAGGCCTATATTCTGGGTATTAACTCTGACATTCAATTCTTTGATGAGATCATTAACATTTGTACATTTTTCTTGAAGAAAAGTAAGGCTAATTTCCTAACGGTTAAATCCGTGGGTTTTATCGCCTGCTGTTGTTATAATCATCTTAGCGGTTATATATAATCACTAATTTAAAAAACAAGCACTTGGTATTTGCCTTGTGTAAATGCTAGTTATTCAGGAAAAATAAAAATGATTACCCCAGCTCAGAAATTTTTGAAAGACAATAAGATTCAATTTAAAGAATACGAATATGAGTGCACTGTTGATCATGACTTTGGAAAGTTTGCGGCTTCTAAACTCAATATTGAAGAGCAAAGAGTATTTAAAACAATCCTCCTGGTACACGAAAAAACCTATGTTACTGCAATAACACCAGTTGACAGCATGATTTCTCTAAAAAATGCAGCAAGGCTTCTGAAGCTTAAATCCCTTGAAGTTGCACCACCTGCCGATGCCACAAGAATTACAGGTTATGTAATCGGTGGAGTAAGTCCTTTTGGACAGAAAAGAAGAACTATAACGCTGCTTTGCGACAGTGCTCTTATGTTTGATGAAATACTTGTATCAGGTGGCAGAAGAGGTTTTTCTGTTGGAGTTAATCCAAATGATCTTGTAAAAAGCCTGAATGCAACGGTTGGCGATTTTCTTGAGCACAAAGATAAATAAGTACAAATAGC
>JBJEWX010000246.1:0-1741 GCA_051885275.1 Succinivibrio sp.
CATAGCGGATAGTACCGGTACGACGGTCACCGTTGATGGTATTCTGAGCACGGGCACCGAAATCCTCGAAGATATCAGTTGCAAGCAGGTTCTCTCTTGCTGCATCGTAGGTCTTACCAATTAAAACCTTACCAAAATCATTGAATGAAACACCAACATACTGCTCACGGGTGTTAATATTATCGCCGTATGCAGACTTGTTGCCGTCAGCGAAGTTCCACTCTGAGAAAGCAAATGCAGTTAGATAATCAGTGATCTTGCTGCTGCCTGCGATATTGATACGTGATGAGTTAACTAAACCTGCATCTTCAACTGCAATACCAGATGAATTACCGTTGTATACAACAGACTGTACACGGCCGCCAATTGCTAAAGAGGTGCCGTCCTTATCGTATACTGTTGCAGCATTTGCTGATGCAGCAGCTACTACTGCTAAAGCTAATAATGACTTTTTCATAATTTTGTTTCCTTACTTTATTTGCTTAGAATTTGTGATAAGCTCCGCAAATTCTTTGTCAGCTGTGATTTTACACTATCTTAACCTTAGGTCAATAATTTTTTGACCAATGCACAATTTTTTTAAAATTTAGTGTGCTTTTGCCTCATTTTTGTAATAATTCTGCTTTACATTTAAGCAAGATTGTTAACACGTGTGTATACAGCAATTGCATAAACAAAGAGGCCAATCCAGAAAAGATCAGCCTCTTATTTATTTAGAAATCTGTTGTTAAACAGTTTCTTTTATTTTCTTTTGTTAAATGCTTATTAAATGTTTGTAACAATATTCTTTACCGCCGCAGGACCTCTGTAGATAAGACCTGAGTATAACTGCACAAGTTTGGCTCCGTTTTTAATCTTTTCCCTGGCAGATACTGCATTTGATACACCGCCAACGCCAATTAGAGGGATCTTATCGCCGACTAAAGATTTTACCTTTATGAGTGTCTGTGTGCTTACAACTCTTAAAGGCTCTCCAGACAATCCTCCCCACTCTGAGGCATGCTCCATTCCATGAATGATCTCTCTACCTGTGGTGGTATTTGTGCAGGTCATAGCGTCAATCTCCAGATCAAGACATACCCTGCAGATATTCTCAATCCCCTCATCATTGAGATCTGGGGAAATCTTAACTACCATAGGCACATATCTGCCTGATGTTTTATTAAGCTCTGCCTGCTTTTTCTTTAATGGTCTTAAAAGATTCAAAAGCGGCTCCATAGCCTGGAGTTTAGTTAAATCTGGAGTGTTTGGGCAGGAAACGTTAACGGCTATATAATCAGCATATGGATACACTTTTTCCATGCATACAAGATAATCATTTACCGCCTGATCAAGCGGAGTGGTTTCATTCTTGCCTATGCTGACTCCAAGTATGCCCTCATAGGTTCTTTTCTTGAGATTCTCCACAAGATAATCCACCCCAAGGTTATTAAATCCCATGCGGTTGATTATTCCCTGCGCTCCTCTGATCCTGAACATTCTAGGTTTAGGATTACCAAGCTGCTCTTTAGGTGTAACAGTTCCAACCTCTATATGACCAAAACCTAAAGCCCCAAGAAAATCTATGGCATCACCATTCTTGTCAAGTCCTGCTGCAAGACCTACAGGATTTTTGAAATTAAGGCCCATCACGCTTACAGGACGGAAAGGAACTTCCTGTGCAACTAGCTTTACCCATGGGCTTTTTGACAGAAACTTTCCCACTTTTATAATTGAATCATGGGCAGTCTCTGCATCAAGC
>JBJEWX010000247.1:0-7334 GCA_051885275.1 Succinivibrio sp.
TAGAGCAGACAGACAGATGATAGAGATTGCTGGCAGATATATATTCTTTGTGGCTCTCTCACTGCCTGCAACTGTTATTTTTAATGTATACAAATCCTATGCAGAAGGGCTTGGTTATACTAAACCTACCATGATCCTTGGAATACTGATGCTTCTTGTAAACATACCTTTAAACTATATATTCATATTTGGTAAATTCGGTATGCCTGCAATGGGTGGCGCAGGTTGCGGTATGACATCCTGCTTAATATGTATTATCTTCTCTTTGGCAATGTTTCTCTATGTAAAATTCGGAAGATTCTTTCAGCAGTTTAAAGTTGATGTCAGGACTAATATTTTTGACAGAAAAATCTGCGGTCACTTTATAAGACTTGCTCTACCAATTGGTCTATCACGTACTATTGAGGTTGCCTGCTTCTCCCTTGCAGCTGTAATATTAAGTCCTTTTGGTCCTACAGTTGTGGCTGCACATTCTATTACCTTAAATGTATCAAGTTTAATATTTATGATACCTCTTTGCATGCATATGACAGCCACAATCAGATCTGCTTATGCAATGGGCCTAAACAACTGGGCCAGAGCTTTTTTAAGCTTAAAAGTATCAATGTCTATAAACCTTGTAATGCTGGTTATATATGCAGGCCTTGTATTTAGCCTAAGAGAGCAGATTGCCTCTATCTACAGTAACGATCAGAAAGTTATAGCTATGGCCGTAAGTCTGATGCTTTTAAACTGCATATATATGTTCCCAGATGCCATGCAGTGTCTGCTTTTAGGTGTATTACAGGGTTTTAAAGACTCAAAAGTGATCTTTATCAATACCATTTTTTCCTACTGGATTATAGGAATGCCAATCGGTGTAATTCTATCCTACGGACTTATAGGTTATAAGATGGAAGCTTTTGGTATCTGGATAGGCTTTATCTGCGCCTTAACCAGCTCTTTTATTATACTAAGTGCCAGAGTTTATTATTTATTTAAGCACAAACATTATCCAAAACTGCTGGCAGACAGCATTCATACTAACGTATAAGCTCATCCTCTGCCGCATATGTCTCACAGTATGATTGTCTTTAATATGCCAAAAATAAACCCTACTCCAGGTGGAATAGGGTTTAACTGTTTAGAGAGCTATCTTAAATAGCTTCTTCGTTTTCCTCTGATGTACGAATTCTGATGATTCGCTCAACATTAGATACGAAAATCTTACCGTCACCGATCTTGCCAGTATGAGCGGCATTTACGATTGACTGAATGCACTTGTCTGCTTCCTCATCGGCTACAACAATCTCAAGTTTGCACTTTGGAAGGAAATCAACCACATATTCAGCACCACGATATAACTCTGTGTGACCTTTCTGTCTGCCAAAACCCTTAACATCTGATACTGTCATACCTGAGATGCCTACTGTAGCTAAAGCTTCGCGAACATCATCTAACTTGAATGGTTTAATAATTGCAACAATGCGTTTCATAGTAATCTATCCTCTGAACTATAAGTTGTAACCACGCTCGCCGTGTGAAGCAAGATCCAGACCTTCTGACTCTTCATCTGAGGTAACTCTCAGACCAACAAGCAGACCTGCAAACTTGAAGGCAATTACTGAAACAACCAGTGACCATACGATTGCAACCACTAAAGACATGGTCTGACCGTATACCTGACCTGCAATAGAATCCCAGCCTTCCTTGAAGCCTACACCACCTAATGATGGGGAGCAGAATACACCTGTCAGGATACCGCCAACGATAGCGCCGATGCCGTGAACACCGAATACGTCAAGAGAATCATCAATCTTTGTAAGTCTCTTAAAGCCGTGAACACCCCATAAGCAGGCAAGACCAGAAGCAATACCAATTACGATTGCACCCATAGGACCTACGAAAGCACAGGCTGGAGTAATTGCAACTAAGCCTGCTAATACACCTGAGGCAGTACCTAAGGTTGATGGTTTCTTAAAGATCACCCACTCTGCAACCATCCAGGTCATAGCTGCTACTGCTGGACATAATACAGTGTTGATGAAAGCTAAAGCTGATACGCCATCTGCAACTAACTCAGAACCTGCGTTAAAGCCTAACCAGCCAATCCACAGCAGGCAGGCACCTACATAGGTTAAACCAAGGTTATGTGGAGCCATTGCTACGCGACCTAAATCGTGACGGCGACCTAGCACAAAAGCACCTGTAAGACCGCAAACAGCAGCATTAACGTGAACAACAGTACCACCTGCAAAGTCATATGACTTGAATACTGAGTCAATGAAGCCACCGCCCCAAACCTGATGAGCTAAAGGTGCATAAGATAATACAATCCAGATACCAACAGCAATCAGAATGGCAGAGAACTTAACACGCTCAACTGTAGCACCTACAATCAGACAGGCTGAAATTGCACAGAAGGCGCCCTGGAAAATTACCCAGGTGTACTCAGATAAGGTGCCTGAAATGGAATTTAAATCAATACCTGCAAGGAACATTGTTCCAAAGCCGCCGAAGTAATCACCTAAAACTCCCTCAGTTGGGCCAAATGCAAAGCTGTAACCGATGATAACCCACAAGATAATTGCCATACAGAAAACTGCAAGACACTGTTCCATAGTTGACAGAACATTCTTAGAACGGGTTAAACCACCGTAAAACAGACCAATGCCTGGAATTGACATTAAAAGAACCAGCATAGCTGACATCAGAATAAAACCATTGTCAGCTCTGTCCAAAACTGCCTCTTCAGCGAAAACGCCTGGAGCAGCAAGTAGTGCAGAAGCTAAAAATGCACTTTTAGATACTCTCATAAACAATCTCCTTGAACTCAAGCCAGAATTGACTTTGATACAAGATTAAAGAGGCTTATATTTCAATGCAACGATAAAAGTGAATTTGCCCATGTTTAAAGCATGATTTTGGTGCATGCACGTCTATTGGGCTTAATATTCACCAAAATAATGCATTATTTTGGTGGGAACTTTTTTTTAACTCAAAGGAAAGTATTAAATAAGCATAATTAAGCTGTTTAATTATACTTAACAGATAATATCAGTTTAATTAACGACTTTTGAGTAAAGCTTAAAATCCCAAAAGAAAACTGAGCTTATCTTGAGGAGGTTAAAAAATCAATGATCTGTTATGGAAGGAACAGAAGAAAAATACAGAAGGGGGCGTTTTTGGGGGAAGAGCTAATTTTGAGCCTTGTAAAAGTCTGGCTTACTATTTTTGAACCCTGACAGATTAAAACTGTCAGGGTTCAATGGATTTCTTTTTTATCCCTTAAGCTACATGCTGTCTTTCATGTATACCCAGCCGGCTTTTAAATACATGATCATAGACCAGATTGTCAAAACTGTTGCAACAATAAGCAATGTTACTGCAGCATAGATCATGATCTCATTGTATCTCCAGATAAGTCCAGAAATGGCAACAAGCTGAATAGTAGTTTTCCACTTTCCAATCCAGCTTACTGCAACATTTGCCCTTTTTCCAAGTTCAGCCATCCATTCTCTTAGAGCTGATACTGTTATCTCTCTTGCAACAATGATCATTGAAGGAATTGTGATAAACTTGCCTAAATGAGGATACAGCGCATCCCTGTATAAAGAATAATGCTCTACAATCAGCACAAGCGCTGTACACACAATGATCTTGTCTGCAACAGGATCTAAAAAGGCCCCGAATTTTGAGGTTTGCTTCATTTTGCGGGCAAGATATCCGTCTAATAGGTCAGTAAGTGCTGCAACCACAAAAATGATGGCTGCATAAAAATTTGACATATCAGTTGGCCAGTAGAAAAGGATAATAAAGACAGGTATGAGACCCAGTCTTATCAAGGTGAGAAGATTTGGTAACTTTATCATAGTGTTTCCCAGTTATTTATAATAAATTTATGGCATCCATATCGGACCTTTAAATTCACGTACAGGTAAATTAAACTCCATTGGATAAGAAACGTCAATAAGGTAAAGACCATATGGTTTTGCAGTTGGACCGGCATTATTGCGGTTTTTTGACAAAAACATCTGTTCAAACCATTCTTTTGTATTGCTCCCATTTCCAACGGTTAGCAAAGAGCCGACTATATTCCTTACCATATGCATTAAAAAAGCATTAGCGGCAATATCAAAGACAATATACTGCCCCATTCTTGATACATTGCAGAAATGAACACATCTCATGGATGATCTTGATTCATCATCAGCTGCTCTAAAGGAAGAAAAATCATTTTCTCCTAAAAGGCACTGAGCTGCACTGTGCATAAGCTCAACATCAAAATTTCCCTGATAAACCGAAACTCCCCTGTTGAGGATCCCAGGACGGTTTACAGTATTCTGTATAATGTATCTGTAGCGCCTTGCCTTTGCAGAAAACCTTGCATGGAAAGAGTCATCAACATGCTTTGCCCAGGTAATAGCTATATCATCTGGAAGATTATTGTTAGTTCCCATGATCCAGCCTCTGTCAGAGCGTTCCTTTTTTACATCAAAGTGTATGACCTGACCTATGGCGTTTACTCCTGCATCAGTTCTGCCGGCACACTGAAGTTCAATCTTCTCATCTGCAACAATGGATAAGGCTCGCTCAAGCTCTCCCTGCACAGATTTCAAGGATTTCTGTCTTTGAAAACCTGCATAGTTTCCACCTTCGTATTCAACTCCAAGTGCTATTCTCACGCTATTTCCTTTTATCTGTAAAGATCATGAACTTTGATACAAAATAAGTAATTAAGGTTACTAAAGCACAGGCAAGTATCAAAGATACATAGGCATGCATGTCAAGTATATATATGAACAGCCATACCAGGGCGTTTCTTATTCCAAGCGTACAAAGTGCTAGTACTAAAAAGTGAATCGGATTACCGCTCTTTTTGAAGGTAAAGAATCTGTGACCAAAGAAAGATACAAAGAAAGCTAGAACAAAGGCTATGGTTGTAATAGCATTTGGAGAAAAGGATGTTACAAAGAACATCAGGGTCGTTAACAGCAGATCGGTTAAGGTTGCAAGTCCTCCTACAATTACAAAGCGGACTAATTCCTTAAAGCTGTCTTTAAAAAGAAACGATTTTATTCTCATGAGATATTCTGATTGCTCTATTAGTACAAATACTCTTTAACTGTTAGTATTGTTATCCTCATTGTAGGTAATGCCTACAGGAGTAGAATTAAGACCTTTATTTATCCTGTTCTTAAGAGGCCCTGTAACATCTTTGACCACATAAACAGGACGTCCCTTGACCTCCTCTGACAGTCTTCCCATATACTCGCCTAATACGCCTATGGACAACAGCTGAACAGAGCCTAAAAACAGGATCACACAGATGAGGGTTGTATAACCTGGGGTTGGATTACCAAAGATAATTGTTTTTGCCAGATTCCAGAACATAAACACCAGTGATAGAAAACCGATAAAGCCACCTAAATATGACCATACTCTAAGTGGAAGGGAGGAGAAGGCAAAAATACCGTCAAGCGCAAAGTTCCAAAGCTTCCAGTAATTCCACTTGGTGGTTCCGGCTACTCTTTGAGGTCTGTTGTAACCCACGCCCTTTGAGGTAAAACCAGGCCAGGCATAAAGGGCCTTCATAAAGCGGTTTCTTTCTGTCAGGTTTTTAAGAATATCAATAATCTTTCGGTCAATAAGTCTAAAATCGCCAACATTTGCTGGGATCTTGACACGACCTGAAAGTTTGTTGAAAACATAGTAAAAGCCCTCTGAGGATACTCTTTTTGTATTGGTATCCTTAGATCTGTCCTCTCTTACTCCATAAACATTATCAATATTCTCATCCCTCCAAATACGAATAAATTCAAGCACCAGCTCAGGAGGATCCTGAAGATCAACATCTATAGGGACAATTGCATCTGCATCCACAAGATCGATCGCAGCAGACATGGCAGCTTCTTTTCCAAAGTTTCTGGACAGCTTGATAAGGCTGATTGCCTCATTAGTCTTCTGCATGTTTTCAATCAGCTCTACAGTATTGTCTTTTGAACCGTCATCTACAAAAACAATCTGAAGATGCTCAAGCTCAGAATTAAGTTTTTGCATAACAGTGTCCACAAAGGTCTGCACTGTTTCATGCTCATTGTATACAGGAACAATTAAAGCTACCTTATAATCTTTCTTTCGCATTTTTGCCTTCTTAGTCTGTCAAAAACTCATGTCTTGAAGATGGATTTGTTTTAAATAACCCACCTAAGGCTCTAGTTGTGGTTTGAGAGGTTTGATCTTTTACACCACGGCTTTTCACACAGTAATGAGTGGCGGTGATACTAACAGCCACATTCTTTGTGTTAAGAAGTGTCTGAAGCGCTACTTTAATCTGCTGAGTAAGTCTTTCCTGAACCTGTGGTCTGTGACCGAAAAACTGAACAATTCTGTTAACCTTAGACAGTCCTATAATTTTGTCTGATGGCATGTAAGCAACTTTTGCAATGCCATCCATAACCACAAAATGATGCTCACAGGTGGAGGTAATGGTTATATTCCCAACCTTTACCATCTCATCAAAGTGCATTTTGTTGTCAAAAACGCTGACTTTTGGAAAATTTCTGTAATCAAGCCCAGAGAAAACCTCATCTACAAACATTCTTGCAACACGCTCAGGAGTTTCCTCTAAGGAATCATCGTTAAGATCAAGCCCTAAGGTCTGCATGATCTTACCCATATGTTCCTTTATGATCTGTTTTTTTTCTGATGAGGAGAGGCCATTGTCGTGCCAGGGAGTTTCAAGTCCATGCTCAATTAGAGCATTTCTAACCATTAAAGCTTCTTTTGAGAGGGCATTGTCATTATTGTTGGTCATAATCAGTTGCCATTAAAAGAGATAACTTCTTTTTCCATGTTAAAGCGGAGGTGATGATGCTCAAGATCAAATTTTCTGGCAAGATGATCTCCTAAGCGCTTAACTCCCCCCTGCTCTGAAGCGTGATGACCTACGGCAAATACTGTTGTTCCGCTTTCCTTAGCCAAATGATAGGTCTGCTCATTCACATCACCGGTTATAAGAGCATGAAAATCAGTTTTGGGATTGTTATCCACGAGAAATGAGCCAGAGCCTGAACATACGGCAATTTCAGAGAGCAATAGCTCCTCGTCACATTCCCCTAATACATCAACTCTAGTCTGAAGGGCCTCTGAAAGCTTTCTGCCGATTTGAGCTATAGACAAAGGTTCAGGCAGTATACCTTTAAGTGCAATTGATCTTGGATCACCCTTTTGAATATAGTCAACTTCATCTAAGCCTATAAGATCGCAAAGATACCTGTTATTGCCAACAGTAAAATGGACATCAAGAGGTAGATGATATGCCAGAAGATTTATGTTTGCCTCAAGCAGGGCGT
>JBJEWX010000248.1:0-7319 GCA_051885275.1 Succinivibrio sp.
TAACCAAGTATAAGCTGTTGTCATAATAACTTTAGGAAAATTCTCTCTTACATATGAAGAAAAACTTAGTTTTGAGTTTTCATTATACTCCTTCAGATAGGTTCTCATCAGATTCTGCTTAAATTCAGTTATGTACTTTTCTGTCATTTTGTTTCCTTGTAGTTAAGATCAGATCCTTTAAATCTGTGTCACAACTATTATGAAAAGTAAGAGCCAAGACCACTCTAAAGAAATCTCTTCAACTTTGGATAAAAATCATATCGATTTGGTTGAAAAAGACATCAATTACTGATGATCCACTGATCTATTCAAAAAACTCATAATAAATCTAGTAACGATTCCTATAAATAAAGAAAAATGAAAAAAAATTGTTTTATTTACAATAAAAACTTACACAATATTAACCTAAAGATAAATGTGCCATTACACAGAATCACATTAATTTTTGGCATACTGTGCGATCAAAATAGCAAAATACTAAATTCTTAAAATACAGATAGATAGATTTTGATTTAAATCAACCATAACGATACGGAAAGAAAATTACCAAAACCGTTTGCATAAAAACACAAAAAGTATTGTTTATTCTTAAAAAAGTACACCAATTAGCAAAAGTTATAAAAAAAATATTTAGAAATCATTAAGATAAATAAAAAAGTTGACCTATTTCCCAAAAAACAACCATAAAAAAAATTATTTAATGATTTTTAAATTTTTTAGTTTTACATTAAAAGTGTGCACGAGCACGAAATAATTATTCAAACATGAGGTTTACTATGAAAATTAAGACAACTATGACAACTCTCTGCTGTGCAGTTTTAGCCTGCACCGCTTTTGCATCAACAGCAAATGCAGCTAAGATTGGTGTTTCTATGCCAACACAGTCATTACAGCGCTGGAATCAGGATGGACACAATCTTGAAGCACAGTTACAGGCAGCAGGTCATACAGTTGAACTTTTATACGCAGGAGATAACGATATCCCAACACAGGTAAGCCAGATCGAGAACATGATCGCAGGCGGTGTTGATGTATTAGTTGTAGCTCCAATTGATGGTGGCTCTTTAACAACAGCTCTTCAGGGTGCAATTGACAAGAACATTCCTGTTGTTTCATATGACCGTCTTATCATGAATTCTAAGGCAATCAGCTACTATGCAACCTTTGATAACTACAAGGTAGGTCAGATTCAGGGTAATTATCTGGTAGATGCCTTAAAGCTTAAAGAAGATTCAAATCCAAAGAATATTGAGTTCTTTACAGGCTCAATTGATGATAACAACGTAAACTTCTTCTTTGGTGGCGCAATGGATATTCTCCAGCCATACTTAGACAGTGGCAAGCTTATCTGTAAGTCAGGTCAGACCAAAAAAGAGCAGGTAGCTACACTGAACTGGTCAACAGAAGAAGCTCAAAAGCGTATGGAAAACCTAATTTCATCAGTAGGCTATGGTCCTGAGGATGTAAAACTTGATGCAGTTCTCTCATCAAATGACTCTGTAGCAAACGGTATTACCAATGCTCTTACAGCTGCAGGCTACAATGCTGACAATTTCCCAGTTCTCACCGGTCAGGACTGTGACAAGCCATCAGTTAAGAACATGAAACGCGGTCTTCAGACCATGTCTGTATTCAAGGATACCCGTGTTCTTGCCGATCAGGTTGTAAAGATGGTTAACGCAATTGTTAACAAGACCGAAGTTCCTGTAAACGACACTAAGACCTATGATAACGGTACTGGTGTAATCCCTTCATATCTGTGCTCACCAATCGTAGTAACCAAAGAAAACTTAAAGGAAGTATTAATCGATTCTGGCTACTACACAGAAAAAGAAGTTAAGTAAAGTTTAAATACATAAACAATTAACTTGCTTAAATCTGATACAGGCCGGGAGTTCCCGGCCTGTTTGAAGTTACAAACAGAAGAGAACAAATATGGCTGAGCAAAAAGTACTGCTTAAGATGAAGAATATCACCAAGCGATTTGGCAAGGTGACAGCCTTAAAAGATGTTAATCTTGAAGTAAAAGAGGCTGAGGTTCATGCGCTTGTAGGTGAAAACGGTGCAGGCAAATCAACCCTTATGAACGTCCTAAGCGGAATTTACCCTTACGGCACCTATGAAGGCGACATCATCTTTGATGATGAAACATGTAAATTTTCACAGATTCATGATTCTGAAGACAAGGGCATTGTAATTATCCATCAGGAGCTTGCTCTGGTTCCTTACCTTTCCATTGCTGAAAACATGTTTTTAGGTAATGAAAGAACAGAAGCATATTCAAAAGGGGTAGTTGACTGGCCAAGAACCTATCAGCGAGCAAAAGAGCTTATGGAGCTTGTAGGTCTTGACGAGGATCCTCACACTCTGATTAAGGATATCGGCGTTGGCAAGCAGCAGCTTGTGGAAATTGCCAAGGCTATTTCAAAAAACTGCCGTCTGCTTATTTTAGATGAGCCTACCGCGTCCTTGAATGAATCTGATTCAAAGAAACTTCTTGAGCTTATCTCAAGGTTCAGATCAGAGGGAATGACCTCAATTATCATCTCCCACAAACTAAACGAAATTTCCTATATTGCAGACTCAATTACTGTCGTACGTGACGGTTCAACAATTGAAACATTGGACAATTCAAACAATGACGTATCAGAAGACAGAATCATTGCAGGAATGGTAGGTCGTGCACTTACAGACCGTTTCCCTAAGAGATCTGCAGAGCACAAGATTTCAGATGAGGTACTGCTTGAGGTAAATCACTGGAATGTTTCCCATCCTTTAAATCCTGATCGCAAGGTCAACAATGATGTTTCAATCAAAATCCACAGAGGCGAGGTAGTTGGTTTCGCAGGACTGATGGGTGCAGGCAGAACAGAGTTTGCAAAGAGCCTGTTTGGCCGTTCCTACGGAACTCACATAAATGGTGAGGTGAAGATAAACGGTAAGGTTGTACATCTTAACAATGTAAGTCAGGCTATTGAGGCAGGTCTTGCATATGTTACCGAAGACAGAAAGGGAGATGGACTGGTTTTAGAGAATCCAATTTCAACAAATATGACCTTAGCAAATCTTGAGGAGGTGTCTTCAAAGCTTGTAATTGATAAGGATCTTGAATTAAAAACAGCAAAAGAGCTTAAACAGGATCTGAACGTAAAGTGCGCGTCCGTGCTGCAGAATGTTGGAAACCTGTCAGGTGGCAATCAGCAGAAGGTACTCTTGGCAAAATGGATTTTTGCTCAGCCTGATGTGCTGATCTTAGATGAACCTACACGTGGTATTGACGTTGGTGCTAAGTATGAGATTTACTGCCTTATCAACAAACTTGTAGAGGCAGGAAAGGCTGTTTTAATGATTTCATCAGAACTTCCAGAAGTTTTAGGCATGTCAGACAGGATCTATGTGATGAATGAGGGCAGAATCGTAGGTGAAATGCCACGTTCTGAGGCATCACAGGAGAGTATCATGTCTGCAATTTTGCGCACATCTGGAAAGAAACAAACTTTGGAGCAATAATCTATGTATATTCTTAATATGTTCAAGCGCAACTCCCTGCTGATTGCGCTGGTTTTGGTCATGATCATGTTTGAGGTTGCAATCAGGTCAACAGGTCACGGCTCACTGTTTTCACCATCAAACTTCACAAACATCATCTATCAGAACAGCTACGTTATCATTCTTGCTGTTGGTATGCTCTTTTTGATTATTGGCTGCGGCAATATCGATCTGTCTGTAGGATCTGTTGTAGCCTTAATCGGTGCTGTAGCTGGTGTGCTTATGGTAAACAACGAATACAATATCTACATGTCAATGGCTCTGTGCCTGCTGTTAGGTATTGTGATTGGAGCCTGGCACGGATTTTGGATTGCTTATATCAGAATTCCATCCTTCATTGTAACTTTAGCCGGCATGCTACTCTTTAGAGGTCTTGCTCTTATTGTGCTTGATGGTATTACCATCAATCCATTCCCAAGTGAGTACCTAAAGCTCTTTACTTCCTTTATTCCATCATCAAGAGCTGAGGCATACAGCACCACAGTTACAGTTACAGCAGTAATTGTGATTGTTTATCTTGTAGGTACCATTTACAGCCGTGCAAGCAAGATCCGCAAGGGATATGAGGTAGAGCCGGTATCAGCCTTCCTCTTTAAGCATGGAATCATCCTGGCTGCAATCATTGCTTCAAGTCTGCTGCTTGCAAACAATAAAGGTATCCCTGTTATTCTGATTTTAATTGCAGTTATTGTTTTAATGTACGCATTCATTGCAAATCAGACTGTTGTTGGCCGCAGAATCTATGCTCTTGGTGGTAATGAAAAAGCAGCAAAGCTCTCAGGCGTTAACACCAGCCGTTTACTGTTCCTCTCATATGTAAACATGGGACTTTTAGCAGCTGTTGCAGCATTAGTCTGTGTTGCAAGATTCAATTCAGCCTCTCCTATGGCTGGTACCGGTTATGAGCTTGATGCAATCGGTGCCTGCTTTATTGGCGGTGCTTCAGCCTATGGTGGTGTAGGTACAGTAGGTGGCGCAGTAATCGGTGCTATCTTTATGGGTGTTCTCAACAACGGTATGTCTATTCTTGGTATTGATGCTAACTGGCAGAAAGCCGTAAAAGGCCTGGTACTTCTGGCAGCTGTTGTTATTGACGTTATGTCAAAGAAGCGAGTAACAAACTAACAGAATAATAAGAACTAAGTGATCAGGGGCGAAAGCCCCTGATGATTATCTTGAGAGTTTATATTGGGGAATGAAATGCGTTATCTATTAGGTGTTGATCTTGGTACCTCAGGAACAAAGACAGTTTTATTTGAAGAAACAGGAAAAGCAGTTGCATCAAAGACTGTAGAGTATCCGCTGTTACAGCCAAAGAACGGTTGGGCAGAACAGAAACCATCCTTTTGGTTTGATGCCACAATTGAATCTGTTAAAGCAGTAATTGAGCAGAGTAAGGTAAACAGTGAGGATATAGCAGGTTTATCCATAGCAGGACAGATGCACGGCCTTGTCATGCTAGACAAGGATGGAAATGTTCTAAGAGACGCTATTTTATGGTGTGATGCCAGAACACAGAAGCAGTGTGATGAAATTACAGAAAAAGTTGGTAAAAAGCGTCTGATTGAAATAAACGCCAATCCGGCTTTAACAGGTTTTACTGCTCCAAAGATCCTGTGGGTTCGCGAGAACGAACCACAGATTTATGAAAAGTGTGCCACTATTCTGTTACCTAAGGACTATGTCAGATATATGCTCACAGGCGAGCTTTATATGGAGATATCTGATGCATCTGGTACAAACCTGCTTGATATTACCAAACGTCAGTGGTCTTGTGAGATATTAGAAAAGCTCTCAATAGATAAATCACTTTTACCTCCAATAATTGAATCATCTGCAATTGCAGGTCGAATAACCTCCAAGATAGCCAAGCTTACAGGACTTAAGGAAGGAACAATTGTAGCAGGCGGTGCAGGTGACAATGCGGCCGCTGCTTTAGGAACTGGCGTATGCGCAGAGGGAGATGCCTTTGTAACTTTAGGTACTTCTGGTGTGATATTTGCGCACACTAAAAAGCCATCAATTGATCCTCTAGGCAGAGTACATACTTTCTGTGCGGCGGTAAAAGATTCCTGGACTGCAATGTCCTGCACACTTGCAGCAGGACTGTCCTTACGCTGGCTTAGAGATGAGATGTTCTCCTATGAAAAGCAAAATGAAGAGGCAAACGGTCGAGATGTTTACAATCTTATGACTGAGGAAGCCTCAAAGATAGGTGCGGGATCTGACGGCCTTATCTATCTTCCATATCTTATGGGTGAGAGATCTCCTGTGCTTGATCCGAATGCAAGGGGTGTATTCTTCGGACTAAGTGCCAGACATACAAAGTCACATATGACAAGAGCAGTTCTTGAGGGAATCACTTTATCTCAGAGGCACAATCTTGAGGTTCTGCATGAGATGGACATAAATCCTAAGACTCTTATTGCCTGTGGTGGCGGAGCTAGGTCACCATTTTGGAGACAGCTTTTAAGTGATGCCTTAAAGTGTACTATTGTGACAACCACTTCAAAGGAGGGCCCGGCTCTTGGAGCTGCAATTTTAGCAGGTGTGGCAGCAGGAATATTCTCAAGTGTAGAAGAGGGCTGCCGCAGACTTGTCAAACTCTCAGAAACAAAATCTCAGCCTGATGAGACCATGAGCAGTAAGTATGATGATATATACAAGCTCTACTCTTTCTTATATCCATGTTTAAGACCTGCCTTTGCAAAGCTTGATACCTTAAGAGAGAAACTTGACGGGGCTTTTGTGCCTTGCTATAAGGAAGTGACAGACATTGAGTTTGAAAGGTATGGCAAGGTAATCAAAGATATTCCTTGTGAACAGATAATCAGTCTTTTAGAGCAGACTCCGCTTTCAGACGGCACTGACTACAAGCCTTCAGTTGAGCTTTTAGAGCGCGAAGACCTAAAGAAGATCCTAGAGGAGCAGGTTTTTGGAGGTCTAAAGATTCAGGTTGGATACTGTAACGGTCACAACAGAGATCTAAATGCACTTGAATATCACAGAAACTCGGAGCTTAACATTGCAGCAAATGATGCGCTGTTAATGGTGGCACCAATGACTGCGGTGCATGATGGCATCATAGACACAAATGATGTAGAGATCTTCAGGGTTAAAAGAGGTCAGGCAGTTCTGTTTTATGAAACAACTCTTCATTATGCCCCATGTGTGGCAGATGGAGAGGAGCATTTTAGAATGGCTGTGGTACTGCCTAAAGATACTAACACTCAAAGACCTAAAGATGTTTACAGGGAAAATGAGTCAGGCTACCTTACCCACAACAACAAGTGGCTGTTTGCCCATAAGGATTCACCTGAGGGCAGAGCAAAGGTAAGCACAGGACGTCTTATCGGCACTAATCTTACCTTAAGCTAGAACCAGCGCCCCGGGCAGGTCCCGGGGAAAACACTAATAAAGGAACATCGATGACAGTAACAGTTAAAACGCTTGCAAAAGCCGCCGGTGTATCTCGCGGAACAGTAGACAGAGTTCTGCATAACCGAGGATCAGTAAAAAAAGAGCTTGTGCTTAAGATAAAGACCCTGGCAAAGGAACTTGGATATGTTCCAAACCGAGCAGGACGTGCTCTGTCAGGAATAAAAGACAGATATAAAATCGGTGTGCTGCTGCCTTGTATTGGCAATGCTTTTTTTGATGGAGTAATAGAAGGAATTGAGAAAGCCTGTCTTGAGTACGAGGAGCTTGGAGTTGAGGTTATCCTTCATAAAATACAAGGATATGATGAGGCTGCTCACTTAAAGGCAATT